>CAJOHW010000015.1:35805-70640 GCA_905234565.1 uncultured Oscillibacter sp.
CCCACGGCGTAGGGCACGCCGTACACCCGGTCTAAAAACAGGGCGTGGGAGGACACCTCCATGACCACATGGGTACAGCCCGCCTTCCGCATCCGGGCAAAGAGGCCCTGTAATTCAAAGGACTCCGGGGTGGTCCGCTCTGTGGGCAGGATTTCACTGCCAATCAGGTTTTGGTTGGTGCCAATGAGCCCCACCTTGGTGCCCGGCTCCCCTTCCAGAATCGCTTTCAGGAGGTAGGTGGTGGTGGTCTTGCCATTGGTGCCGGTGACGCCGATCATCACCATATGCGACGCCGGGTGATCGTAGAAGCTGGCCCCAAGGACAGCCAGGGCCCTCCGGGCGTTTTCCACCCGCACATAGGGGATCCCCTCCGGCGGCAGTTTTTCGCACACCACCGCCGCCGCGCCCCGGGCGGCGGCCTGGGGGATGAAGTCGTGTCCGTCCACGGTGTAGCCCGTCATGGCTACGAACAGATCCCCCGGCTCCACCAGGCGGGAGTCATAGCGGACCGCCGGGATCTCCAAATCCATCGACAGGTCCGGCGATAGGGCGCGGATCTCCACGCCCGCCAACAGTTCTCTCAGACGCATGACGCCCTCCTTTCGGACTTTTAGTCCAGCACGGAGCCGTCCCCGAACTGGACCGTCACCACGCTGCCGGCCTCCAATTCCTGTCCGGGCTGGCGGTCCTGGGAGATGGCCCGGACGCCGGAGGAACCCGCCGTTCCCGCCACCCGCAGAATCAAGCCCTCCTGGGCCAGGACGGTCCGGGCCTCTGTCAGGCTTTTGCCCGTCACATCCGGCACCGTGGACAGAGTTTCCGGCTTCTCCGCCCCCAAATACAGCACAATCTGTGCGTCGTTGGGCACAATGGCACCGCCCGCCGGGGTCTGGGCCGTGACGCTGTCTCCATCGCCTACGGTCCGCCAGGGAAAGCCCGCGGCGTTCAGGCGTTCCTCCGCCTCTGACAGGCTGCGGTTCACCACATTGGGCACCGCCGCGTCCGCCCGGGCCAGTTCCTCCTCGCTGTACTCCGACTTCACCCCCAGATAGGGCAGGATATCCGCCATAATCCGGCTGGCGGTAGGAGCTACCATGTTGCCTCCGGAGACGTACACGCCCGTGTTCCGGCTGGGGGTATCCATGGTCAGGAGCATTAAATACTGGGGATCGTCTGCCGGAGCGAAGCACATGAAGGACACCACCACGTCTCCCTGGGGATTGGCGCTGGTCCGGGTACCGGTTTTGTCCGCCGTGCCGGTTTTCCCGCCGATGCGGTAGCCGGACACCTGGCCGTTTTTCCCTGTGCCTTTTGCCACCACGTACTCTAAGCACCGGCGCACCAGGGCGGAGGTCTCCTCACTGATGACCTGCCGGATGGGGGTGGCGTCGTGCTGGCGGAGGATGTTGCCGTCGCTGTCCAGGACCTGTTCCACCACATAGGGGGTATAGAGGTAGCCGCCGTTGATGCAGGCCGCCTGGGCCCGGATCAGTTCTAAGGGGGTGACGTTGAAGGTCTGGCCGAAGGAGTAGGAGGCCAGGGCGGCGGGGTCGTCTTTCAAAGTCTGCTCACTGGCGAAGATGCCCTTCACTTCCCCGATCATGTCCACCCCGGTCTGGTCCATAAGGCCGAAGGATTTGAGATACTGGTAGTACTTCTCCGGCCCCACGCTCTGGGCGATGCGGATGAAGGCGGGGTTGCAGGAGTTGCCCACGGCCTGTTCCAGGGTCTGGCTGCCGTGGCCCGCCTTGCTGGAACAGCGCATGGTCCAGCGGCCCACCTGGACGGAGCCGGAGCAGTAGAAGGTGTCGCTTTCGCTGATGGTGCCCTCTTCCAGGGCGGAGGCTAAGGTAATGGGTTTGAAGGTGGAACCCGGCTCATAGGTGGAGTCGATGCACTTGTTGCGCCACTGGGTGCCCACGGCGCTGTTTAAGGCTGACGCCCGGGCGGCGGCGTAGTCCTCCTCGCTCCCGTAGCTGTCCCGGTCCGCCTCAATGCCCGCCAGGGTCCGCTCCAATTTCGCTTCCAGCGTAGGATCCAGCACCATGCCGTACTGGTTCAAATCGTAGTTGGGAAAGGACGCCATGCCCAGGATAGCCCCGGAGTTCACGTCCATGACGATGCCCGTGCCGCCGTTGGCGGCGTCGTAGCGGTCCAGCATCTCCCGGATGCCCTTCTCCAAATAGGACTGCACCGTCACGTCCAAGGTCAACACCAAATCGCTGCCGTCCTCCGCGTCATAGTACTGCTCGTACTGGTACAGGAGATCAATGCCCGCGGCGTTTTTGGCGGTGACGGTCAGGCCGGAGGAGCCCTGCAGATCCTCCTCATACTTGGATTCCAGCCCCACGCCTCCCTGGTTCTCTCCGTTCACAAAGCCCACCACGTTGGCGGCCAGGCTGCTGTACGGGTAATAGCGCTTGGAGTCCGGCTGGAGCCACACGCCCTGGATCTTTTTGGGGCTGGACTTGCCGTCAGAGAGCAGGACGTATTTCCCGTCGGCGTTCTGCTCCGCGAGAACGTTGCCCTCCTCGTCGATGATGCCGTTGATAAACCGGCGGACCTGGTCGGCCACTTCCCGCTCTGCCTTTTTGAGAATCGTCTCATACTGGGACTGGGTCCGTTCCATGCGTTTTTCGATGGACGCCTGGTCCACGCCTAAGATCCGGCTCAGGCCCCGGGCGATATAGGCCTGGTCCAGCACCCGGGGCGGGGTATAGGATTCGTTTTTCTTCTCCGCGCTGGCGGCGGCCTGGGTAATGGACTCCCTCTGGTTATCCACGTACTGCTTGATTTCCAAGGGGGAGATGTTCACCGTCTCCGCCGTGGCGGAGACTGCCAAGGTAAAGCCGTTGCGGTCGTAGATGGAGCCCCGGGAGGCGCTGACCACCACGCTGCGGGTCTGCTGGCGGGAGGCTTTGGCCTGCATCTCCTCATGGCGGTTGATTTGCAGGTCATAGAGCCGGACGAACAGGGCCGCAAAGGTGGCGGCTCCCAACAGCACCATCACCCACACCGTACGGCCCCGGATGATCCGGTTGGCGGTTCTGACCCCCTCGCCGATTCTGCGGCCGGAGGGGGGTTCTTCCGTGGCGTCGTCCTTGGGACGGCGGAAAAATCCTGGAAACTTGGGCATAGTGGCTCCTCTTAAAAAAGCTATCAGGGCAAAAGTGACAGATACGGGGAGCAAGAAGACGCGCTTCTCGCTCCCCTCTGGATTTTTTATGAGGGAAATGATCTCTACGGACAGGCGTCCCGGCCTCTCCCTCTAAGAAAATGCGCCGTTCAGCCGAAAAATTCCTTCACCGCGTCAAATCCCGCCCGGGCGGACAGCAGCAGATGGTTCAGTACGCCCGGATCCTCATGGGGGTAGATCACCACGCTGTCTCCCCCGGACAGGTCCAGATAGCCAATCTGGCTGGTGCTGGGCTTGGACATTCCCGCCGCCTCCGCAGCCTCCTTTACGGAGGCCAAATCAAACATCCGGTCATGCTTGGCGCTGAGCACCACGTTTTCCGATTTCAAAGTTTCCAGCTGGGTTTTCAGGCGGACCGTCTCCGTGGACAGCCGCGTCAGTTCGATGTATCCCATCAGCAGGGCCACCATCAGCCCCACCGCCGCCGCCGCCCCCAGAATGCCCAGAATCGGCATCCGGCTGCGCCGCCGCACCTGGGCGGCCTCCCGGCGGCGTTTCCGTGCCGCGCCCAAGGTCTCCCGCTGTCCCGTCTCCACTTCCGCCTCTCCGGCGTGTTCCAACTCTCTCCGCCGCACTTCCCAGTCCAGACTGCCCGGAATCGTTCCCTCGTACCGCGCCTCCAGAGCCATTCGCCGCGTCCCCCTTTCCTTTTGCACACTTCCTGTATTTTTACCGCTCTATGTTGCAAGCGGCTTGTTTCCAATTCAGCGTGATTCACACGATTTACATTTTCACGTTTACACGAACTCCGTGGGATCGCACTTCTCCGCCCCCCGGAGCTTCGCGCTTCTTGCCCGGGGGTTGGCCGATACCTCCGCCTCCCCGGCCTCCACAGGCTTCCGGTTCACCAGGCGCAGAATGGGCCGTTTCCCGCACACGCACACCGGGAACTCCGGCGGACACGTACACCCTTGGCACAGGTCCCGCAGCGTCCGCTTTACGATCCTGTCCTCCAAGGAGTGGAAGGTGATGACCGCCAGCCGCCCTCCCGGGCGCAGACGTTTCGCCGCTGCCCGGAGCATGGGCTCTATGGCGTCCAGTTCCCCGTTCACCGCAATGCGGACTGCCTGAAAGGTCCGTTTTGCCGGGTGCTGGGCCTCCCGCAGGGCCTTTCCCGGCATGGCCCGCCGCACAATCTCCGACAGTTCCTCCGTAGTTTCGATTGCCGATGCTTCCCTGGCTCTCACAATGGCCCGGGCGATAGGTCCGGCATACCGCTCCTCTCCGTAGTCCCGGAGGATCCGCCGCAGTTCCGCTTCGCTCCAATCGTTCACGACTTCCCGGGCCGTCAGGGGGGCGGACTGGTCCATGCGCATATCCAGAGGCGCGGCGTACCGGTAGGAGAACCCCCGGGCCGGATCGTCCAGCTGGGGGGACGACACGCCCAGATCAAAGAGCATTCCGTCCGCCGCGTCCACCCCCGCTCTATCCAGCAGGGCGTCTAAGTCCGAAAAGTTTCCCCGGATCAGCGTGATCTGATCCTTCCAGGGTTCCAGCCGTTCTCCCGCCTCCCGGAGGGCGGTTTCGTCCCGGTCGATGCCGATGAGACGGCCTTCCGGGGCGATCCGGTGGAGAATCTCCCGGGCGTGGCCTCCCCGGCCCAGAGTTCCGTCCACATACACCCCGCCGGGACGGGGGCATAGAAGGGACATGGTTTCTTCCAGTAGTACGGGGATGTGGTCCATGGTCAGTTCTTTGCCCTTCTGCTGCGGGCCAGGGCATCCATAGCGGCAGCGATACCGTCCTCTTCCAGCATCCGGCGCTCCCGCTCCGCCCAGGTCTCCTCGTCCCACAGTTCCGCAAAGGCGTTGAGGCCCACAATGGTCACGGTTTTCTTCAGCCCCGCGTAAGCGCGGAGGGTGGCGGGGATCAGCACCCGGCCCTGGCCGTCGGGCTCACAGCGCACGGCGTTGGCGTACAGCAATGACAAGGCCCGGGCCTCTGTATAGGTCAGAGCGTCGGCGTCCTCGGACATCTGGTCCCACTTGGCCTCGGGGTACACCGTCAGGCAGTGCTCCGCGCCGATGGTGATATAGAACACCTCGCCCAGAGCCTCCCGCATAGCGGAGGGGATCACCACTCGGCCTTTGGAATCCAGGTTGTTATTGGATTTTCCCATCAGCCGCGCCATGGCCCGCCTCCCTCCGAAAACCTTCCGAATTAGGGGGACGGCCCCACTTTTCTGGCCCTTATCCCCACAAATCCCCACCTCTTGCCTAAGTATAGCCGCATTTGCAGAAATTGACAAGATCTATTTTTGGAGGAAAAACAAGGGAGTTTTATCCAATTTTAACCGTTTTTGCGAATTTTTTCCAAATAATTCAAACGCCTGTTTGAGATTTTCCCCTTTCGGGGCGTTCAAGGGGACGCCGCCCCTTGACACAAAATCTTGTGTCAAGGGGGCCGGCGATCCGGAAAGAAAAACCATTATCTTGTGTGGGAAGAAAAGAGAACGGGAAATTCTTCGTGATTTTCCACAAAGTTGTGCCGTTATTTTCCAGAGGTGTCCTCTTCCACGGCGGGGGCTCCCGTCAGACGGGCCCGCTGCTCCTGGACCTTGGCGGCGGAGGCGGTGCGGAACCGGGCGCGGCTCTCCTTCACCTCATTCAGCGCCGCCTGGATGGAGGCCTCTGTCCGGGCCAGGGCGTCCTCGGAGAACTCGCTGGCCATCTGGGACAGCATCCTGGCCCGGTCCCCGGCCTGTTCCAGAATCTGCCGGGCCTCCTCCCTGGCGTTGTAGACGATCTCGCTCTCAGAGACCAGCTTGGCGGCGGTCTGTTCCGCCTGGCGGACAATGCGGTCCGCCTCCCGCTTGGCCTCGTCCTTGAATTTTTCCCGGGCGGTCAGCAGTTCCTGGGAGCGCTTGATCTCCACGGGCAGCTGGGCTTTCAGCTCGTCCAGCAGATCCAGCACCTCGTCCCGGTCCACCTTGCACATCCCGGTCTGCAGGGCCACGGGACGCGCCTCCTCGATCTTCTCATACAACATATCAATCAGACGATCGACTTCGTTGGCCATAACACATTCTCCTTTTCTTCACGAATCATATCCCGTACCAGGGGAATCACTGCCCCTGGCAGATAAGGCTCTAAGGGCTGGCGGTAGCGGATCATCTCCCGGGCCATGGAGGAACTGAAGTGCTGGTAGGGGGGGCTGGCCGGGAGGAACAGGGTCTCCAGGTCCGGACGCAGCCCTCGGTTGATCAGTGCCATCTGGTACTCCGCGTCCAGGTCCGTTGCGTTGCGGATTCCCCGGACGATGACCTTGGCCTCCCGGGCGGCGGCGTAGTCCGCCAGAAGCCCCGGCCACAGCTCCGCCGACACATTGGGCAGGTCCTCCACCGCCGCCCGGACCAGGGTCAGTTTTTGTTCCGGGGTGAACATCTGGCTGCGCTTGTCCGCGTTGGGGCTGACGCACACCCACACCCGGTCAAAACAGGCGGCGGTCCGGGCGATGAGATCCAGGTGCCCCAGGGTAATGGGGTCAAAGCTGCCGGAACACACGGCTGTCCTCATATGGACTCGTTCCCTTTCCTTGTGGTGTCTTTTTTATCGTACGCTTACGTGCCGCCGTCCCGCCTCCACAGCGTCACGGCGATTTTCCCGTACCGGTAAGTACGGCCCGTCCCCCAGGGCGGCGGCAAAAGGATGGGCGGCGCGTCCGCCGGGTGCTCCGCCGAGAGGATCCCCCCGGGCAGCAGCAGGTCCCGTTTCACGATGCGCTCTATGGCGCCTTCCAGCAGTCCCCCGCCGTAGGGAGGGTCCAGGAAGATGAGGTCAAAACCCTCCGGCGCGGCGTCCAGGAAGGCCAGGGCGTCCCCCTGGGCCACCCGGGCCCGGTTTTCCAGGTCCGTACGGCGCAGGTTCTCCCGCACCAGAGCCAGGGCCTGGGGACGGCTGTCCACAAACACGGCGCTCTCCGCCCCCCGGGACAGGCACTCAATGCCCAGCTGTCCCGTCCCCGCGAACAGGTCCAGGACCTTCCGGCCCGGAATGGCAAACTGCACCGCGCTGAACAGTCCCTCTTTCACCCGGTCTGTGGTGGGGCGGGTTTCCTGCCCCTCCGGCTCTTTCAGCCGCCGGCCCCGGGCGGAGCCGGTGATCACCCGCACGGCATGGCGCCCCCTTTCCTGGTTCCCTTTCGGAAATCCTGATGAAATCCGCCTTCGGCGGCGGCTGGCCTTTTTGCACCGGATCTTCGTTGAAAAATCTTGAAATACATCCAGTATTCCTGCGATTTTTCGCCCCGATCCGGCACAAAAAATCTCAGCATCCGCTCTCGCCGGATTTCATCAGCGTTTCCTTTCGCATATTTTACGGCATGAGACGGGATTTTTCAATAGCAAGCGCAAAATTTCCGCCTCAAAATCTGTTCTTTTCTTCTCTCCGCCGCCTTGCCCCCGGCGGAAGGGTGTGCTATACTAAGCAAGAGATTCTCTTTTGTGGTATTTTATGACAAGTCTGACAAGGAGGATGATTTATGGACACCGTCTACATCACCGGCCACCGGAACCCGGACACGGACTCCATCGTGTCCGCCATGGCCTACGCGGCGCTGAAAAACGCCCTGGGCGAGCGGCAGTACCAGGCGGCGCGGCTGGGGGGCATCAGCGACGAGACCCAGATCGTCCTGGACCGCTTCGGCTTCCAGCCGCCCCTGCTCATCAACAACGTGCGCAACCAGGTCCGGGACCTGAACTTCGACACCCCGCCGTCCCTGTCCCCCGCCGCCTCCATCAGCAGGGCCTTGGAGGCCATGCAGCAGAGCGGCTGTTCCGTGCTGCCTGTGGCGAATGACGACGGCACCCTCTTCGGCATCGTCACCGTAGGGGATGTGGCTTCCTACGATATGTCCTCCGTCCGGGACCCCATGGTGACCCACATCCCGGTCTTTAACCTGATCTCCGTGCTGGAAGGCCAGCTTCTCAACGACAGCGGCCGGGAACACGTATCCGGGGCCATCAGCGTGGCTTTGCCCGCGGGCCGGGAGAACCTGATGTTCGCCGACAAGGAGTCCATCGTGGTGTGCGGCAACCAGCCGGATATGCTGCAACGGGCCTTTGATTTGAAGGTCAACTGCGTCATCGTCTGTCAGGCGGAGGTGGCCCCGGAACTGCTCTCCGCCGCCGGAAACACCTGCGTCATCTCTACGCCCTTCGACGCCTACCGGGCCGTGCGGCTGATTTTCCACGCCCAGCCTGTCTCCCGGATCTGCAACACCAAAAATCTGGTGTCCTTCCACTTGGACGACTACATCGACGATGTGCAAAACGCCGTCCTGGAACACCGCTTCCAGTCCTACCCCGTTCTGGACGAGGCGGAGCGGGTGGTGGGCACCCTGGCCCGGTTCCATCTCCTGCGGCCCCGGCGCAAGAAAGTGATCCTCATGGACCACAACGAGGCGGCCCAGTCCGTGCCGGGACTGGATCAGGCCCAGGTGTTGGAGATCATCGACCACCACCGTCTGGCGGACATCGAGACGAAAAACCCCATCTATATGCGCAACGAGCCGGTGGGCAGCACCTGCACCATCGTGTGCGGAATGTACCAGGAAAAGGGCCTCATGCCCACGGAGAAGATGGCAGGGCTGTTGGCCGCCGCCATTGTGTCCGACACGGTCATGTTCAAGTCCCCCACCTGCACCCAGCGGGACCGGGACGTGGCGGCCCGTATGGCCCGGATTGCCAACGAGTCCTTAGAGGACCTGGGGCGGGCCATCTTCTCCGCCACCAGCGGGGACGACAAGACCGTGGAGGCCATGCTGGGCACAGACTACAAGGAGTTCCACATCGCGGGGCACTCCCTGGCCGTAAGCCAGATCACCTGCATGGACTCGGACCGTCTGCTCAAGCGGGAGGACGAGTTCTTAGAGGCCATGCGGGCGGTCCGGAAGAAGAAGGGCCTGGACACCGTGGCGCTCATGATCACGGACGTGCTCAAAGAGGGCACGGAGCTGATTTTCACCGGAGATTCCGACAGCATCCGCCACGCTTTCAACATCAAAAATCAGGTGAACCATGCGTTCCTGCCCAAGATCATGTCCCGGAAGAAGCAGGTGATCCCCACCCTCTCCGCCATGTGGGGCTGATTCCCCGCAAAAGACGCCCAGGACCGGCCGTCCGCCCAGGGCTGGCGTCAGGTTTTCGCCTGGATCTGTTCGCCGCACCGGGGGCAGGTGATGACAATCTTCCCCTTCCCCCGGGGCACGCGGCATACCGCCCCGCATTTCTTGCAGGTGAAATATTTGTGTTCCTTGTCATTGTGCCGGGCGGCGGCACCGGAAAAGGTCCTCCGGATCCGCCCCCACACGGCAAGCCACCGCCGGTTCTCCTCCTGGCGGCGGGACAGGTTCCGGGAAAAGAGCCGGAACAGCAGATACAGGGCCAGGAAAAAGCCCGCCGTATCCAGCAGCCACCCAGCGAAACGCCACCGCGTGACCCCTACGATCACCGCCCGCAGCACGTACAGTCCCACGTACCCCCACAGCAGGGCGTAGTTCAACGAATCCATGCCGTTTCTGCCCAGCATCATCCTCTGGACGGCGGATTTCATCCGTTCCAGCATCTTCCCCATCGCTCCTTCCCCGGCGCACGGCCCTTCCCCTCCCTGGGAAGCGGCCTTCTCTTTCGGAAACGCTGATGAAATCCGTCTGCGGCGGCTGGCGGCGCGTTTCCGCCAACTCTGCGTTGCAAAATCTTGAAATCCACAAAGGATTCCCGCGATTTTGCGCCTTGATTTGACGAAAAATCGCTCACCATCCGCTCTTGCCGGATTTCATCAACGGTTCCTCTCCCCGCTATTGTACTCAAAATTTCCCCGCCGCACAACCGCCCCAGGCGGAAGTTTACAAATTTGTCACAGAAAAGTGGTTCCATTCCCGGAGACGGCGTGCTATATTGGGAGAAATGAAAGGAAGTGCATTCCAACACTATGGAAAAGAAAGAATTCAAGGCGGAGTCCCGGCGGCTGCTGGACCTCATGATCCACTCCATCTACACCCACAAGGAGATCTTCCTGCGGGAGCTGATCTCCAATGCCTCCGACGCCTGCGACAAGCTGTGCTATCAGGCTTTGACGGACGGCAGCGGCCTGAACCGTTCGGATCTCCGCATCCACCTGGCCCTGGACCCGGAGGGACGCACCCTCACCGTCTCCGACAACGGCATCGGCATGAGCCGGGAGGACCTGGAGGAGAATTTGGGCGTCATCGCCTCCTCCGGCTCCTTCCGCTTCAAACAGGAACTGGACAAGGACAACGCCGACGTGGATGTCATCGGCCAGTTCGGCGTGGGCTTCTACTCCGCCTTCATGGTGGCGGATCAGGTGACGGTGCTGACCCGGAAATACGGGGAGGACGCCGCCTGGAAGTGGGAGTCCTCCGGGGCGGAGGGCTATACCATTGAGGAAGCCCACAGGGACGCCCCCGGCACCGACGTGATCCTCCACGTAAAGCCGGATACGGAGGACGAGAAATACGGCGAATTTTTGGAGAGCTGGCGGATTCAGGAACTGGTCCGCAAGTACTCCGACTATATCCGCTTCCCCATCCGTATGGAGATCAGCAAGTCCCGGAAAAAGGAGGATTCCCCGGAGGACAAGCCGGAGTATGAGACTTACCGGGAGGAGGAGACGCTGAACTCCATGGTCCCCCTGTGGCAGAGGGCCAAGGGAGAGGTGACGGAGGAGGAGTACCACAAGTTCTACCGGGACAAGTTCCACGACTACGCGGATCCCCTGCGGGTGTTCTCCGTCTCCGTGGAGGGGGCCGTCACCTACCGGGCCCTGCTGTTCATCCCCGGCGCGGCCCCCTATGACTACTACACCAAGGACTTCCAGGCGGGATTGCAGCTCTACTCCAACGGCGTGCTGATCATGGACAAGTGCCCGGACCTGCTGGCGGAACACTTCCGCTTTGTCCGTGGCGTGGTGGATTCCCCGGACCTGTCCCTGAACATCTCCCGGGAGATGCTTCAGCACGACCGGCAGCTGAAAGTCATCGCCAACAACCTGGAAAAGCGCATTAAGAGCGAACTGGTGAAGCTCCGGAATGAGGACCGGGGCAAGTATGAGACCTTCTGGAAGCACTTTGGACGCCAGATCAAGTACGGCGTGGCGGGGGACTTCGGGGCCCACAAGGACCTGCTCAGCGATCTCCTCATGTTCCACTCCTCCACGGAGAAGAAACTGGTGTCCCTGGCGGAGTACGCCGACCGCATGAAGGAGGATCAAAAGTACCTCTACTACGCCGCCGGGGAGAGCCCGGAGAAGGTGGACAAACTGCCCCAGACGGAACTGCTGAAGGACAAGGGCATCGAGATCCTGTACTTCACGGAGGAAGTGGACGAGTTCTGCGCCCAGGTACTGCGGACCTATCGGGACAAGGAGTTCCGGTCCGTGCTGGATCAGGAGTTGGAAGAGGGGGACAAGGAGAAGGCCAAAGAGGCCGCCGAGGCCCATAAGGACGTGTTTGCCTTTGTGAAGGACGCCTTAGGGGACAAGGTGAAGGAGGTCCGGGCCTCCGCACGGCTGAAATCCCATCCCGTGTGCCTCACCGCCGGGGAGGGCATGAGCTTTGAGATGGAGAAGTACTTCCACGCCGTCCAGCCCGACGCCCCCATGCAGGCGGACCGGATCCTGGAACTGAACGTGGAGCACCCGGCCTTCCAGGCCCTGGAACGGGCGGTCAATGCGGATCCGGACCGGGCGAAACAGTACGCCTCCCTGCTCTACGATCAGGCCCTGCTCATCGCGGGCCTGCCTTTGGACGACCCCTCCGCGTTCGCGGATCTGGTCAGCGGGCTGATGGTGTAAAGGGAGAATCATTGCAAGATGCCCGTATTGAGTATGTTTTTTGGGATCATTGTGCGTATGTACCGGGAAACCGGAGGAAAGCACAATCTGCCCCACATTCACGCGGAATATGGCGGAGAGGAAATCGTGATAGCTCTGGACGGTAGGGTTTTGGAGGGAAGCATTCCAAGGGCCAAGATGAAATTGCTGGACGCATGGATGGAAATTCATCGGGAAGATCTGGAAGCCAACTGGAAACTGCTGTCTGGCGGTGAACAGTTTTTCCGCATTGAACCTCTGCGCTGAGGAGGACCAAATGTTACAGCCAAGGCTTACGGGCGTGGAACCGGAGGGCGTTCTGAAACTCCGCCTGATATACGAAACCGGAGAAGTCAAAGTGTTCGACGCGGCTCCTTATGCCAACGGCTCCTGGTTTGGCGAACTGCGCAATCCCGCGTATTTCCGCACCGTCCACCTTTTGCCCGGAGGCACCGGCATCGAGTGGGCCAACGGTCAGGATATCGCGCCCCATGAACTGTACGAATTGGGAATTCCCGTCGAAGACAGTCTGAAATAGGCCATTGTGATGGCAAAGCGCCGCGCCCTGTAAGGGCGCGGCGCTTTTCTTCTGACGAACCGTTAAAACTCCAAATACTCCGTGCCCGCCTCCGGGGACAGGTACACCAGATCCTCCGCCGGGGACGGTTCCTGCGCTTCCAGGCCCAGGGTTTCCAACACCGTGCCGCCGTTTAAGCCCGTCTGCTGGCGCAGATTGTGGGCCGCCGCGTAGGCAGGGTCGTACTCCCACACCGCGTTCATCAGTGCGGCGGGACGGACCGCCCCCGAGGCCCGGATGGCCGGGTGCCCCTTCCACAGCTCAAAAATGGCCAGACACCCGGTGCGCTCCGGGAAATAGAGATAGCCGTATGTAGTGTGAATGCCGCACAGCCGGTCCAAGTCCATCTGGCGGCCCTTTTTCACCACGTAGTCCGAAAGCTCCACGGACCACACCGGATAGCACACCGCGATCCCCCGCTCACAGCGGTGGGTCTCCAACAGGAACACCCCCCGGTCCAGGGCGGTATAGCGGAGGGTAAAGCCCATAGGCGTGACATTGGGCACGGTGTAGTCCCCGAAGTACTCCGGCAGCTGTTCCATGCCAAAGACGGACATCTCGTGCAGGTCCTCTCCCGGGGACAGGGGCAGATTGTGGACCATCCGATAGCGCAGAACCTCATAGCGGACAGCCAGATACCCGTTGGAGGACCCCTCAATGGCGTAGGCCAGGAATTCGGGATGGTGGGGCAGGGGTTCGCCAAAGGCTTTGGCTTGACGGGACAGGCAGGGGGTGTGGGCGGAAGCGGCGTAGAACTCCCGGGCGATGGGGCTTCCCTCCCGGCGGGTGGTGAAGTAGTAGACCCCGGGGCACAGTTCCTCCTCATCCAGGATCTCCCCCATATCGTCCTCGATCTCATAGGGAAACTTTTTCTCTGGATCCATGGTATCACGCGCCTCCTGAATAAAAAAAGTGCGCAGCCGGAGCCGCGCACCGAAAAACGCTTCCCCGTTTGCACCACACAAACTTTAGCACTCCCAAAGGAAAGACTAAATTCGGAAAAGCATTTTTACCGAAAGCTTTTCCTTCCTTTGAGAGGCAAACTAATCCCCGGTTTGTGCTATGAAGTTTGTGTGGTTGAGTTTATCCTATCATAACGCATCTAAAAAAGCAAGGGGCAATTCGACATTATTTTGCCCGTCGGCCACACCCGCCCCCCAGGGGGGCGGGTGTGGCCCTCAAAAAGTTTTACACCCGTTTCCACACCGCGCCGCCGGGCACATCCGTCACCTCAATGCCCTGGGATCGCAGTTCCTCCCGGATCCGGTCCGCCTCCTGGAAGTCTTTCGCCTGTTTCGCCTCGTACCGCCGCAGCAGCAGGGCGTCCACGGCATCGTCCCCCTCCCCGGTGATGGTATAGGCCCCGTGCTGCTGGCTCTGGGCGGTCTCCCGGAGGGCGGCGGAGCGGTCCAGCAGGGCGAGCCCCAGCACCTGGTCCAGATCCGACAGCACCGCCAGCTTCGTGGCGTCATTGGCCTTGGCCCGGAGGGCGTCATAGAGCAGCGTGACGCCGGAGGCAGTGTTCAGGTCGTTGCCCACCTGCCGGAGGAACTTCTCGTGGAACTCCGCCGTCACCGCGGAATCCACCTCTCCGCCCTCCTGTAAAGTGGAGATCTTTTTCAGCAGTTTCCGATAGGCACCCTGGGCGTTGCCTAAGTTCTCCCATGTGAAGGAGAGAGCCTTGCGGTAGTGGCTTTGGAGGCAGAAGAACCGGTAGGCAAGGGGATCGTAGCCCTTTTCTTCCAGCAGGGACACCGTCAGAAATTCCCCGGAGGATTTGCTCATCTTCCCCTGCTCCGTGTTCAGATGGGCCACATGGAACCACCAGGGGCACCAGGGATGCCCCAGATAGCTCTCGGACTGGGCGATCTCGTTGGTGTGGTGGGGGAAGGCGTTGTCCACGCCGCCGCAGTGCAGGTCCAGATACTCCCCGTTGTATTTGAGGGAGATGCCCGTGCATTCGATGTGCCAGCCGGGATAGCCCTCTCCCCAGGGGGAGTCCCATTTCAGGGCCTGGTCCTCAAACTTGGACTTCGTGAACCACAGGACAAAGTCGTTCTGACTGCGCTTGTTGGCGTCCTCCTCCACGCCCTCCCGGACCCCCACAGCTAAGTCCTCTTTCTCATGGGCGTTGAACACATAGTACCGGGGGAGTTTGGAGGTGTCGAAATACACGTTGCCGCCGGCAAAATAGGCGTAACCCGTGTCCATGAGTTTGGTGATGATTTTGAGGTACTGGTCAATGCACCCGGTGGCGGGCTGGACCACGTCGGGGCGCTTGATGTTCAGCTTGCGGCAGTCCTCAAAGAAGGCGTCCGTGTAGAACTGGGCGATTTCCAGCACGCCTTTATGCTCCCGCTTGGCCCCCAGGAGCATTTTGTCCTCCCCCTCGTCGGCGTCGGAGGCCAGGTGCCCCACATCCGTGATGTTCATGACCCGCCGGACGCTGTACCCGCTCCAACGGAGGAAGCGCTCTAAGACATCCTCGCAGAGGTAGCTGCGCAGGTTCCCGATGTGGGCGAAATGGTAGACCGTAGGCCCGCAGGTGTACATTTCCACGTGTCCGGGGGTGTGGGTGGTGAACTCCGCCTTCTTGTGGGTGGCTGAATTGTAAAGGAACATGGCTTTCTCCTCCGTTTGGCATTCCGGAATCCGGTGTTTCCCGTGTTTTTTCGCGTAAAGTTTCTTAAATCACATAGTCGTCGTACTCCTCCACGGTGTGGATGGGTTTTTCGTACAGGTTCAGCTTTTTCTCCAAATCCGCGATGCGCTCTCCCAGGGCGGCGATACGCTCCAAAGTGGGGTTGCTGACACTGGTTTGGTCCACGTCATCGGCAAAGTACACCGCCTCCCCCTTCACCCGCACAATCTGGGCCGGAACCCCTACGGCGGTACAGTTAGGCGGCACTTCCCGGAGGACCACGGCTCCGGCGGCGATGCGGGCGTTGTCCCCCACCCGGAAGGGCCCCAGCACTTTCGCCCCGCAGCCCACCAGCACGTTGTTGCCCAGGGTGGGATGCCGCTTGCCCTTGTCTTTTCCGGTGCCCCCCAGGGTGACGCCCTGATAGATCAGGCAGTCGTCCCCCACCTCCGCCGTCTCTCCGATGACCACGCCCATGCCGTGGTCAATCACCAGCCTATGGCCCAGGACGGCCCCGGGGTGGATTTCGATGCCGGTCCAAAACCGGCTCCACTGGGACACCAGCCGGGCCAGGAACTTCCACCGGTGGACAAACAGCCAGTGGGCCAGACGGTGCCACAGCACCGCGTGGACCCCGGGATAGAGCAGAAAGATTTCCAGCTTGCTGCGGGCCGCCGGATCCCGGCGCTGGTAGGCCGCCAGCAGCCCTCCCAGCCGGGTCATGCGTTGGTTCATTTCCTCAGCGCTCCTTTCCAAGCCGCGTTTTCTATGATGAGGATGCGGTACGGGGGACAAAAAACGCCTCCCGTACTAAGGTACGAGAGGCGGCAGGCCGCGGTTCCACTCTCATTTCTCACTCCATGGCCCCTGACGCGGGCCGGACGGGGACGATGCCCTGCGCTCCCGGACGCACTTTCCCAGGTTCCGCCGCGGACGCGCTTCCAGCCTCTGACGCGCCCTCTCTGTGCTTGGGTGTCTGGTACTCTTTCCGTTCCTCGCGCTTGATTTTCGTGACTTCTTATATTAGCGAATCTTTTCCTCCCTGTCAAGGGTTGTTTTTTCGTCTCCCAGCACAGGCCGCTCCTGATCGTCGAAGGCAAAGACCCAGTACTCCCGGCCCTCCAGGCGGGCGGTCCGGGCAAGGCAGAACAGTCCCGGCAGGGGGAAGGGGCCGTCCGGCACCCGGGGAAAGGCCACATAGCGCACGCCTCCTGCCTGACGGGCCAGGGCGGCGGGGCGTTTTTCCGGCAGCTGGCGGAGAAAGGCCCGGGTTTTCAAGGCCGGATCCCCGGCGCTGGCCCAGGCGTCCTCCCGGCGCAGTTCCACCCGCCGCAATGTCCCCGCCGGGGCCAGGGCCTGCCGGGAAAACCGCCGGGTGATCCCCGCCTCATGGGACTTAGGTTCCAGCACCCCGATCCGCACCTCTCCCCGGTCCCCCACCGCCCAGGCGCACCAGATCCCCGCCCGCCGGGGCATCCGCACCCGCAGGCAGGTATAGGGCGGCTGGCGTTCCAGCGCCGCCTCCCCGATCTCCACGCCGTCGCACCACAGCGGAATCCCGTCCATCCGTCTCCCTCCCTGTCTTTCCAAATCCTGCCATACGGCAAGCCTATGCGGGAAAGCGGCCCGGAATGCCGGGAAAGCGCTCTTTCTTTTTGGCGGATTTTCTGCTATACTGAGGAGCGGAAACATTCCGCGCAAAGGAGGGGAGCGGCATGGGAGAGCTGTCCCGGGAAGTGAAGGATCTGCGGGGCATCGGGCCGAAACGGGCCGCTGCCCTGGAAAAACTGGGCATTGTGACGTTGTGGGACCTGCTGTCCTGGTTCCCCCGGCGCTATGAGGACCGGCGGGCGGAAAAGGCCATCGGGGACCTGGTGTCCGGGGAGAGCGTCTGCGTCCGGGCCATGATCGCCCACGCCCCCGCTGTCAGCCACGTCCGGCAGGGCTTGGATCTGGTGAAGGTCCGGGCGGTGGACGACACCGGGGCCTTAGACATCACCTTTTTCAACCAGACCTGGCTGAAAAACGAACTGATCCCCGGGGAGACCTACGTCTTTTTCGGGAAAGCGGAGGTTCAGAACCAGCGGCGGACCATGGCGGGGCCGGTGGTGGAGCGGGAGGGCCAGCGGGAGGCAACAGGCCGGATTGTGCCTGTGTATCCCTTAACCGCCGGGGTATCCCAGTTGGTGCTGCGGCGGTGTGTCCGGGAGGGATTGGACGCCTGCGCCGGGATTCTTCCCGACGCCCTGCCCGGGGAGATCCGGCAGAAGTACGGGCTGTGCCGGGTGGGTTACGCCTATGAACACATCCACTTTCCGGAGAACGAGGAGGCGTTGTCCCTGGCCCGGCGGCGTCTGGCCTTTGAGGAATTGTTCCTGCTGTCCATCGGACTGCGGCGTCTGCGCCGGGGCCGGGAGGCGTGCCGCACGGAGCCTTTCCAGGCCGTGGACCTGTCGCCCTTTTACAATGCCCTGCCCTTTACGCTGACCGCCGCCCAGCGGCGGTGCATCCAGGAGGCGGCGGCGGATTTGTACCGGGAAGTGCCCATGAACCGGCTGTGCCAGGGGGACGTGGGGTCCGGCAAGACCATGGTGGCGGCGGCCTGCGGGTATCTGTGCGGGAAAAACCGCCGCCAGGCCGCCCTCATGGCCCCTACGGAACTGCTGGCCCGTCAGCACTTTGGGACCCTGTCCCCTCTGCTGGAACCCCTGGGCCTCCGCTGCGCCCTGCTGACCGGATCCACTCCCGCCAAGGAAAAGCGTGAGATCGGAAAGCGTCTGGCGGCGGGGGAGATCGACTTTCTTATTGGCACCCACGCCCTGATCTCCGGCGGGGTGGAGTACGCCGGCTTAGGGCTGGTGATTACGGACGAACAGCACCGCTTCGGCGTGGCCCAGCGGTCCGCCCTCAGCGCCAAGGGCGTCCACCCCCACACCCTGGTCATGTCCGCCACGCCCATTCCCCGGACCCTGGCCCTGATTCTGTACGGGGATTTGGACGTGTCCGTTTTAGACGAACTGCCTCCGGGGAGAAAGCCTGTGGAGACTTACGCCGTCCCCGGCAGCTACCGGCCCCGGATCTATAAGTTCCTGGAAAAGCTCATGGCCCAGGGCCGTCAGGCCTACATCGTCTGCCCCATGGTGGAGGAGGGGGAGGATCCCGGGGCGGAGGAGCGGAAAGCGGTGCTGGAATACGCCCGGCATCTGAAAGAGGAGGTCTTCCCTCACCGGCAGGTGGCCTATGTCCATGGGCGGATGAAGGCGAAAGAGAAGGACGCCGCCATGTCCGCCTTTGCCCGGGGGGAGGCGGAGATCCTGGTGTCCACCACAGTGGTGGAGGTAGGGGTGGACGTGCCCAACGCGGCGGTGATGGTGGTGGAGAACGCGGAGCGGTTCGGCCTATCCCAACTCCACCAACTGCGGGGCCGGGTGGGCCGTGGAACCTGGCAGTCCTACTGCATCCTCATCTCCGACAACCGTTCCCCGGAGACGAAACAGCGCCTGCAAGTGATGACCCGGACCCAGGACGGTTTTCAAGTGGCGGAGGAGGATCTGCGCCTCCGGGGACCGGGGGACTTCTTCGGCCAGCGCCAGCACGGGATCCCGGGGCTGAAGGTGGCGAATCTGGCCCTGGACGCGGAGCTTTTGCGGGACGCCCAGGCGGCGGCGGAAGCCCTTTTGACGGAGGATCCGGATCTAAAACAGCACCCCGCCACGGCGGAGCGGGCGGCGGCCCTGCTGGAAGCCAACGCCGACGGACTGAATTGAAAAGCGTCCAAAAGCAGGACTGCCCGCCGTATCCGGCGGACGGTCCTGCTTTTGATTCTCTCTCTCTTTTTATGCCGCGGCAGGGGTTTCCACGGCGGGGATGCCCTGGCAGAGCAGTTCCTGCTTGTACCAGGTGCCGTACTTGGAAAAGGAGGTGGAGAAGATGCCGTTTTCGCTCAGCAGCCGTGCCAGCCACAGGGGGGCCGCGCCGGGGATTTTCAGCTCCATGAGCACCTGGTCCGGCGGCAGAATGGGGGCGCCGTCATCTCCCAGGCGCAGGTCCAAACGGGTGGTTCTGGCCCGGAGGCGGGTATCAAAGGTGACGCGCAGCTCCGGATTTTCGATTCCGGCCCAGGCCCCCCGGTCATAGGCGATGAACACCTGGGGAACGGGGTGGTAGCTCTCCATGAAGTAATCGATCTCCCGGAAGATCTGGCTGTCCCGGTCCGGCTTCCGGCCCTGGTGGAGGTACCGCGCCGCCGCCGCCGCGTCCAGGATCTCCCGGCGCTTGTAGACCACGCCGTCGAATTTCTTTTTCAGCTCCAAAAAAACCCGGCTGTCGTCCGATGCCACGCCGTAAGAGCGCATCCGGAGCTTTTCTTTATAGACGGGTTTGTCCAACGAGGTCCGGATCAGCTGGAAGTCCTCCGTGTCGTAGTAAAGGTTGCAGATGGTGTAGTTGGCATATTGGTCCGCCGTCACATAGGGGGCCATTCCCTGCCGCATGGCCCGGTACTGCGCCGGGGTCAGCAGGTATTTCTTCTCAATGCGCTTAAAGCAGCACTGTACTTCGTTTCCCATAGCCGTTGCCTCCTGTCCGCTGTGTGTCTCTGCGCGGTGTTTTTTCTGTTCTGTATATTTAATTCGGAGGCGGACCGGGAATTTTCGGGGTGGGAGGAGGAAAATTTGATAAGAACTTGAGAGGGAGCGGAAACGGACAGAGCAAGAGCGGATTGACAGGAAAGGGAAAAACGGGTATGATACAAGTGATGGAGGAGACTTTTTCGCGGCAGTGCGCGTTTTGCCCGGGATTGGGCAAATCTTACCGTTCATAAGTCTATCTTTTCCACGATTTCTCAGAAAGACGAGGTGCTGCTATGGAACGGATGGCAAAAAAATTGTTGGCCGCGGCGCTCAGTGCGCCTTTGCTGCTGGGACTGTTCCCGGCCCCTGCCCTGGCGGAGGAAGTTCCCGTCCCACCGGCGGCGGCTATGGTACAGGAGGCCCCGGTGGAACCGTCGGCCTTGACGGAGGCGTCCCCTGCGGCGGAAGAACCGGACATTCCGGAAGAACCGGACACTCCGGAAGAAGCGGCGTGGGAGAGTGACGATGCCGCCGCCGTTTTGCTGGACGCCGCCTTTGCCTCCGGCTCCGGCACGGAGGCGGATCCTTTCCTAATTGAAACGGAGGCCCAGTTCCGCTCCTTCGCGGAGGCGGTCAACAGCGGCAATGCCTTTCGGGGGCAGTTCATCTCCCTGGGCGCGGATCTGTTCCTGTCCGGCGTTTTCCTGGACGAGGACGGAGAGGAACTGCCCTGGACCCCCCTGGGGTCCGGCACCAGCGTCACGGCGTTCCAGGGAACCTTTGACGGCGGCGGCCACAACCTCATCGGCCTGACCATCACGGACAGCCAGCCGGGCGGCGCGTCCCTGGGCCTGTTCGCCTCCCTGCGCTCCGCCGTGGTCAAAAATCTGCTCCTCTCCTCTGTGAATCTTGACGTATCCGGCAGCGGCCTTCTGGCCGGAAGCATCGCCGGCAGCGCCGACGGCGGCAGCGTCATCGACAACTGCACGGTGGACGGAACCATCCTCCTGTCCGATGGCACCGCAGGAGGGATCCTGGGGTCCCTGATCCAGGGCGCGGTGGTCAACTCAGTGTCCGCAGTGGAAGTCACGGCCTCCACCGCCGGAGGCATCGCCGGTACCTGCTCCGGCCTCATCGCCAACAGCGCGTCCCAGGGGCCTGTCTCCGGATCCGCCCGGGTGGGCGGCATCGCCGGGGAACTGTCCGGCAGCGTCTATAACGTCTACGCCGCCGGAACTGTCTCCTCCGGCAGACCCATTTTCGGCACAGCCTCCGGCCAGGGAGACCGGCTGGCCCTGTACTGCGACCAGCGGGCCTTCCCCTCCCAGACCCAGGCCCAGGCGGCAGACACCTCCGCAGTGGACTTCGCCCTGACCATGGACGATGCCCTCCAGGGCCTGGAACAGGCCCTGCCCGATCTGGCGGAAAGCCAGGGCCTCCCAGCCGTCCCCCAGGTCTGCACCTGGATCTTTACCAACGCCGCCGTCCCCACCGGAGATCCGCCGGAATACGTCTACGCCCCGGTGAACCTCCCCTATCCCGTGTTCTATGGAGAGGCCTCCGGCGGATTTGACACCGTCACGTCCTCCACCGGCAAACGGGCGGCGTATTTCTGGGATTCCTCCTATCAGGGCAACCTGTCCCCGGCCTACGGCTCCGGCACTGTCATCCGGGGTGTGAAAGTTCCCGTGCGGATGCTGGAAGAACAGTCCCTCCGGTTTTCCGGTGCCAGCGCCTCTCAGGACTATCACTGCTATGAGGAGGAAAGCGTGGAGACTGCCCCGGCCCTGTGGCTTCCCCTGCTGGGGTTTGACGGCGGCACGCCGGTGCTGGGGGAGATCGCCGGCACTTCCACGGTGCTGTCCGGGGCGGAGGTGTCCCTGGAATGCGGCAGCCGCCACGGCGACTATCTGCTCACCGTCTCCAAGGACGGCGGCGTTCTCACCCAGGCGGATCCCGGCTCCTTCGCCGTCTACGGCGCGGACCTTACCACCCAGGAGGGCGGCGTCTACCATCTGCGCCACCTGGAAAACCTCTATTACCGCTTCTTTGAGGAGATCGCCTTTTGCACCGTGTCTCCTGTGACGGGAAAGGGCCTGGCGGTCCATCCGGAGTATTTTCAAAATCTGGAAGGCCAGACCCTGACGGGGATCACCTACTACACCAGCGGCGGCGTCTATGAGATTCCCGCCAATGTAAAGGTGGAGGAGCCGAAACTGGCCTATGCCCTTATGAACATCCCCTACGCCGACTTCTTCGCCGCGGAATTGGACGCGGACGCGGCTCTGGAGGACGCGGCCAACGCCCCCCCAGTGGAGATTGACCCGAATCTGCTCCAGGGCATCTACCGCATGGAGACGGGGGAGATTGCCGGGGTGCGGTACCCGGTCCTTGTGGACGATTACAGCCTTCTGAACGCGGGACCGGAAGTCACCAGCCAGACGGCCCTGGCCACGGCTCCAGACTACGCCTGGTACCGCCCGACAGAGGCCCCCGCCTGCTATAAGCCCCTGTCCGTCAGCGGCGGGACCTATACCTTCGGGGCCGTGTCCGCCAGGGCAAAGCGGATCTTCGGCGGCTCCGGGGAAGCGGTCATCGGAGGGCAGTACCGAGATGTGGAGATCACTTTAGAGGGCATTGCGGGCCTGGAGAATACAACGATCAGCGCCGTGGTGATCACCGACAGCGGCGGTGTAAAATATCCCCTGCGCCACGAGAAAAGCCTCTGGTCCGCCACCCAAATGGGCTGGGATCTCACGGAGATCAACCTCAGCGGCAAGTCCATCACCAATGTGCGCTATTATACGCCCGAGGCCGTGCTGGATTTCCCCATGACCATCACCTTCGGAGAGCCCTCCTATGTACTCATGAACATCCCCTACGCCGACTTCTACCAGTCTGAGGGCGCGGAGGTGGACGCCGCCACCTCCGCCACCTTGCGATACCAGAATCAGGACCTTGCCAAGGGCGCCTACCACCTGAACAACTCCCGGGACGGCAGCACGGCCGTCATGGCAGGCGTCATCTACCCGGTTCTGGTACCGGATCTGGGAATGCTGAACGCCGGTTTGGAGATTACGGACACCTCCAGCCGCACAGTATGGCTGGAAGTGGGGATCCGTCCGGAAGACGGAATCAAGCGGGTGGAGTCCAGATTGACCGGACAGGACCTGCTCTTCGCCAGCCCCTCCTATTCCTGGTACCGCCTCAGCGAGATTCCCGCCCGGTATAAAACCTTCTCCGTGACCCCCTCCCGGGACTTCCGGTTCGGCCCGGTCAGCGGAACCGCCGCTACGGTCCGGGGCGTCACAGGCACGTCGGAGGCCCTGACCCCCAACGGCAACGACATCGAGATCACCCTGACAGGCACCGGCATCGGCGGCGACGCCACGGTCAGCGGCGTGATAGCCACCTTCGACAACGGCATGAAACTGGGCCTGGTCCATGTGGCCGGGATCTGGCAGCGGACCCAAATCGGCTTTGCCGACGGGGAGAACCTTCGGGGCAGAACCATCACCAATCTCCGCTACATCACCCCGGAGGGGGTGACGGATTACCCCGTCTCCATTCCTCTGACCCAATCCGGCTATGTGCTCATGAACATTCCCTATGAGGCGTTCTACGCCGCGGAGGGCAGCGGCATGGCGGTGGACGCGGTGACGGCCCCCACCATGAAATTTCAGGATCCGGATTTGGCCAGAGGTTCCTATCACAGCTCGGACGCCGAAAGCGGCGCGGACTGCACCGTGGACGGGGTCATCTATCCCGTGCTGGTGGGAGATCTGTCCGTGCTGGATCCGGACCTGCAAATCCGGGATTCGGACCGGGCCTCCATCCACGTCCCCGGCCTCAGCTCCACGGTGCGCCTTGTGGGACAGGAGGTGCTCTTTACCAGCCCGTCCTACGCCTGGTACGCCCTGGAAGAGGTTCCGGCGCGGTATAAGACCCTGTCTATCGGCAGCCGCGGCTTTGCCTTCGGCCCGGTCCTGGGCACTGCGGAACTGGCCCAGGCCAGGACCCAGGTCCAGACCCTGACGGAAAACGGCAACGACATCGAAATTACCCTGACCGGTACGGGCCTGGACGAGGAGGACACCGTCAGCGGCGTGGTTCTGACCTTCAGCGACGGGACCAGTTTAGGGCTTCCCCACGTGGCGGGTATCTGGCAGGGCACCCGCATCGGCTTTGCCGACGTGACGGCGTACGCCGGAAAGACCATCACCCAGATCCGCCTCTTTACGCCGGAACGGGTAGTGGACTGCTCTGTGTCCATCTCCCTGACCAAGGCCGCCTACGTGCTCATGAACATCCCCTACGCCCCCTTCTATGCCGCAGAGGGCGGAGAGACCAGTGTCACTGTGGACGCGGTCACGTCCTCCACGCTGCGCTTCCTGGACCCGGCGGCGGCGGCAGGCTCCTATCACGCCGCGGACGCCTCCACAGCGGCGGAGTGTACCGTCAATGGCGTCATCTATCCCGTACTGGTACAGAATCTCGCGGACCTGAACGCCAGCCTGGAAGTTCTGCCCACGGACACCAAAACCGTCCACACCGTCAGCGGGACCGGAAAAACCCTCTCCCAGACACAGCTGTCCGGACAGAACATCCTGTTTTGCAGCCCCAGTTACTCCTGGTACCGCCTGGAAGAAGTCCCCGTCCAGTATAAGGAAGTCAACGTGACGGCGGTGGGCAGCCAGAAACGTCTGTCCTTCGGCCCCATACTGGGAGGAGAGACGGAGACCGTGCTGGACGCGGAGGCCAGCGCCCTCTATGGACAGTCCGGCTATGATCTGGCCCTGTCCCTGGACGAGGCGGGCCTCAACGATGGGGAGACGGTCAGCGGCGTGATCGTGACGATACACACGGTCACCGGCACCGGAACCAACGCCGTGGCAGCGGAGCAGAAACTGGGCCTTATCCATGTGGCGGGCATCTGGAACCGGACAAATCTCGGCATGACCAGCCTGCAAACCCTTCTCTCCGGTACCTCCGAGGCCTCTGTCACCAACATCCGCTTCCTGACCCGGGAACGCATTCTGGACTGCCCCGTGTACCTGAATGTCAAAACCTTGCTGGCCGGAACCCAGAGCGCGGAGTTTACGGATCTCTCCACCCTCCGCATCACCAGCCAGTCCCCCCGCCTGGCCGGATTCCGAAATCCCATGCTGTCCATTACCTATGATGCCGGCAGCGGCATCCGGACCCTGCTGGAGGACTACGCCGTGACCCTGTCCGGCACCACCGCCACCATCCATCTGCCGGTGAGCATTGTCCGGGGACAGGTCTACACCGTCACCGTCAGCAGCGACAACTATTCCGACCTGGTGCTGGAAAACGTGGCCTATAATCCCACGCGGATCCTCACGCTGCGCCTGCCGGACGGCTCCACCATCGACGCCCAGGCCCCCAACGCCCCGGGCGCGGGACTGTGCTGCGCCTCCTATAACAGCGCGGGAAAATTCCTGGGGTTCTCCATCGTCAGGAACGACACCGCCTCCGCCCTCTCCGGCGCGGCCTATGTGAAGATCATGGCCGTGGACGCCACGTGGAATCCCAAGGCCCCCGCCACGGTGGTCAGCCTGACGGAGTGACGCTTCTGTCAGAAAAAATCTCCCCTTGATCCCGCTTTTCCCCTTGCGTTCTGGGGAAAAATGTGGTATGTTGTAAGAGAATAAAAATACTGGATTCTTGTGCCCGCAATAGAAGGAGGAGGGATGGGCCATGGCAGGAATCGGTGCCATCGCAAGCTTTAACCGTACATCCGCCTGGGAGTCCGTGTCCGATTACAGAGGAGCGTCCCGGTCCCGCAGGGCGGAGCAGGCCAGTCAGACAGCGGCCAGCGCCGCGTTGTCCAACACCACCACCCAGAACGCCAAGAGCGATCAGAACGCGCAAAGCGCCCAGCAGATCCGGAACACCGCGTCGGCGCTCTATACCAACCGGGAGACGAAAATCCCCACGGAGAAGGATCTGGACAAGACCTCGGAACACGTGGCCAAGATGCGGATCCGCTATCCCCGGCAGAGTACCCGCGCCGCTATGGCGCAAAAGCTCCAGGCCGCCGCCCGGAACGGCAGGACCACCGCGTCCACCACCATGGGAGACGCCTTCAACACCAAGGCGAAAGGCGCCCAGAGCGCCGACGCGCAAAACGCGGGGAATCCCGCCATCCAGAACCCCGGTGAGGGAGAATTGCAGCTTCTGTCCCAGCAGCAGTCCCAGGGCCGCTCCCAGGGGCTGGACCTGCTGTCGGACGAGCAGAACCTCTCCAACAGTTCCCTGAACGCCCAGGATCCGTCCAGGGACGTGCTGAACAGCCAGGATTTCGCCAACAGGATGCTGGATCTCCGGGAGCCGCCCCAGAATGCCCCCCGGGATCTCCCCCAGGACGTGGCCCAGGATCGGCCCCTGCCGGATACCCCGCCCCAGGCCCAGGATCAGCCGTTGGATCTGTCCCGGAGTTTGGAGCAGTCCCAGCAGGCGTCCAACAACCCGCTCCAGGCCCAGCAGATGGCCAACAATCCCAGCCAGCAGGCCCAGGATCTGGACCTCTCCAATGAGCTGGCGGGGCTCCAGGACGACAACGCCGACATCGACAAGGACCAGTCCGTCCAGGGCAACGAAGCCGCCGCCCAGTCCGCTATGGACCAGGATCAGTCCATTCTCCCCGGTGAGAAGGACGCAGAGGAGGACGCCGTCAACGGCGTGAAGGACGCCAAGTCCCCGGCGGAACTGGCGGAGGAATCGGAGTGCAAGACCTGTGAGGAGCGGAAATATCAGGACGGCTCTGACGATCCCGGCGTCTCCTACAAGCTGCCCACCAAGATCAGCGCCGACGAGGCCCCTGCCGCCGTCCGCAGCCACGAACAGGAACACGTGGTCCGGGAACGGGCGGAGGCCCAGCGGGAAGGCCGGAAAGTGGTCAGCCAGTCCGTCACCATCCACACCGCCATCTGCCCCGAGTGCGGCAAGGTCTACGTCTCCGGCGGCACCACCCGTACCGTCACGGCGGCGGATCCCAAGCATCAGGAGAGCAACGACAGCGTTTCCAGTCTGGCGGACCATCTGAAAGACAAGCTGGGCGCCTGGGAAGGGGACCGGAACTTCCACAAGGCCGCCTCCTGGCTCACGGGGGAAAGCCCGGACAGCGGGGAGAACGGTTCGCTTTGGAACGCTTCCCAGAACGCCGCCCAGAGCGTTACCCCGGCCCAGAACGCCAACAACACCAACGGGCAGTCCGGCAACGGACGCCAGTCGGAGACTTATTGGTTCGAGGCGGCGTAAAGCGTTTTGAGAGTGGTTTGCAAGAGATGAACAGGAGGCGGTTCCCTTTCGGGAACCGCCTCCTTGCGTACCTTTGCGTTCTTCTATTTACTTGCTCAGGGCCTCGTGAATGGCTTTCGCGGCGGTCTTGCCCGCGCCCATGGCCAGAATCACCGTGGCGGCCCCGGTGACGGCGTCGCCGCCGGCGTAGACGTGATCCCGGGAGGTCAGGCCGTCCTCGTTGACCACGATGCCGCCCTTGCGGTTGATCTCCAAGCCCTCCGTGGTGGACTTAATCAGGGGGTTGGGGCTGGTGCCCAGGGCCATAATCACGCAGTCCACGTCGATGTCGAACTCGCTGCCGGGGACCTCAATGGGCCGCCGCCGTCCGGAGGCGTCCGGCTCTCCCAGTTCCATGCGGATACAGCGGATCTTGTTGACGTTCTCCTCCTGGTCCGCGAAGATCTCCACCGGGTTGCAGAGGGTCTTGAAGATGATGCCCTCCTCCTCGGCGTGTTCCACTTCCTCTTTCCGGGCGGGCAGTTCCTCCATGCCCCGGCGGTAGACGATGTACACCTCCGCCCCCAGGCGTTTGGCGCACCGGGCGGCGTCCATAGCCACGTTGCCGCCGCCTACCACCGCCACCTTCTTGGGGTGGATGATGGGGGTGTCGGAATCCGGGAGATAGGCTTTCATGAGGTTGATCCGGGTCAGGAACTCATTGGCGGACAGCACGCCCTTGAAGTTCACGCCGGGGATGTTCATAAACATGGGCAGTCCCGCGCCGGAGCCGATGAACACGGCCTCAAAGCCCATTTCGCTCATCAGCTCGTCCACGGTAATGGTCCGGCCCACCACGGTGTTGGTGGCGATGGTGACGCCCAGGGCTTTCAGGCCGTCCACTTCCTTCTGGACGATGGACTTGGGCAGACGGAACTCGGGAATGCCGTACACCAGCACGCCGCCTGCCAGGTGCAGGGCCTCGAATACCGTGACCTCATAGCCCAGACGGGCCAGGTCCCCGGCGCAGGTAAGTCCCGCGGGTCCGGAACCCACAATCGCCACCCGGTGGCCGTTGGAGGTGGGCTTTTCCGCCGGGGCGGTGGTGTTCTGGTTGTGGAAGTCCGCCACGAACCGCTCCAGCCGTCCGATGCCCACGGGATCCCCCTTCTTGCCCCGGACGCAGTACTTCTCGCACTGGCTCTCCTGGGGGCATACCCGTCCGCACACGGCGGGCAGGGCGGAGGTGGCGGCGATGATCTGATAGGCCTCCTCAAACTTGCCCTCTTTCACCTGGGCGATGAACTCCGGTATCCGCACCATGACG
Source organism: uncultured Oscillibacter sp. (assembly GCA_905234565.1). GTDB lineage: Bacteria > Bacillota > Clostridia > Oscillospirales > Oscillospiraceae > Oscillibacter. The sequence goes on from CAJOHW010000015.1 coordinate 64,209, forward strand.
GGGCAGCCGGTCATACAGGGCTTGTTCTTGCAGTTCAGGCAGCGCTGGGATTCGTCCAGGGCCTGCTCCTCGGTGTAGCCCAGGGCCACTTCCTGGAAGTTCTTGTTCCGGACCTCCGGGTCCTGGGAGGGCATGGGGTTCTTGTCCAGACGCATATTCGCCTTTGCCATGGGTTACGCCTCCTTCTTCAGGAGATTGCAGGTCTCCTCGTGCTTTTTCACTTCCCAGTCGTGATACATCATGTTCCGCTTCACGGCGATGTTCCAATCCACCTGATGTCCGTCAAAGTCCGGGCCGTCCACGCAGGCGAACTTCATCTCGCCGCCGACGCTGAGGCGGCAGCCGCCGCACATTCCCGTGGCGTCGATCATAATGGGGCTCATGGACACGGTGGTGGGGATGCCGTAGGGCTTTGTGGTCAGGCTCACGAACTTCATCATGACCATGGGGCCCACGGCGAACACCTCATCGTACTGGTTCCCGGCCTCGATAAGTTCTTTCAGGGCGTCCGTCACCAGGCCCTTCTGGCCGTAGGAGCCGTCATCGGTGCAGATTTTCAGGACGCTGGTGGCGTTGCGGAAGTCGTCCTCCAAAATCACCAGGTCCTTGTTCTTGAAGCCCACCACGGCGTGGACTTCCGCCCCGGCGTCATGGAAGGCTTTCAGCACCGGATAGGCAATGGCGCAGCCCACGCCGCCGCCGACTACGCAGACCTTCTTGCTGCCGTCGATGACGCTGGCCTTTCCCAGGGGGCCTACGAAATCCTGGATAGAGTCTCCGGCCTCTTTGGCTTTCAGCTTCTCCGTGGTGGCTCCCGCCGTCTGGACGATGATGGTGACGGTGCCCTTGTCCAGGTCACAGGTGTTGATGGTAATGGGGATCCGCTCCCCGCCCTCGTCCACCCGCAGGACGATGAACTGGCCCGGTTTGGCCTTCTTCGCCACCAGGGGCGCTTCGATCTCGTAGAGCGTGATCGTAGGCCGCAGCGCCTCTTTTCTCACGATTCGATACATATCCTTCCTTCTTTCCCCTTGAATTTGCCCACGGCCCACCTCCGGCCGCGCACAACCTTGATATAAGTTTAACAGATCCGTCCCCCCGCGTCAATGGTTTTTCATGGCGGGAGGGGGACTGTCCAAAGGTTCAGCCCAGTTTTCCAGCCTCAGCCCGTCCACCCGCTGGAACTCCCGGAGATTGTTTGTCACCAGGGTCAGGTTTAGGGAACGTGCGTGGGCGGCAATCAAGTTGCGTAAATGACGATGTTTGTATCCAGCATATATTTTATCACAGCGCGTCCCGCTCCTGTGTCGGCAGGTCCTCGATGTCACCCGTCAGGCAGTCCGGCGTAAACAGGTCAAGGCTTTTCAGCATCGCTCCCCATGGATCGGACTTCGGCATGAGAATCACGGCGTTTCCAATGCGGTGGATGAACACCTCGGGATCCGAAAAACGGCAGGACTTCGGCAGACGTACCGTCTGCGTGTCTCCGCTTACCAATATTTTCGCTGTTTCCATAGAGAATGGCCCCCTTTCCCGACAAAAAGTATATCCTGACAGCGGCGCAAAGTCAACCACTCTTAGGGAAACGCTGATGAAATCCGTCTGCGCCGGCTGGCGGCGCTTTTCCGCCAACTCTGCGTTGCAAAATCTTGAAATCCACAAAGGATTCCTGCGTTTTTGCGCCTTGATTTGACGAAAAATCGCTCGCCATCCGCTCTTGCCGGATTTTATCAGCGTTTCCTTAGAGAAAGCTACGGCAAAAGTTCCCGCCGGAATCCGACGGGAACTCTATGCCCGCAACGGAGGGGCCGCGTTCCCTCCGACAATGCGCTCATTTCTCCGGACGGGGCAGGGCCCCGTCCCGCTTACGACAGTACAGTTATGAAAGCAGAATCCGGTCGTTGTCCAGGGACTTTCCGGCCCCGGCCCGGAACCGCTCCAAGAGGTCCGGTACCTTCATGCCCTGCCGCTCCGCGCCGCCCACATCCAGCACAATGCCCCCGGCGTCCATCATCAGGGTACGGTTCCCCATATCCAGGGCGTTTTGCAGGTTGTGGGTCACCATCATGGTGGTGATGTGGTGCTGGTCCACAATGCGCCGGGTCAGATCCAGCACCTTCTCCGCCGCCGCCGGGTCTAAGGCGGCGGTGTGCTCGTCCAGGAGCAGCAGCCGGGGGGGATTCATGGTGGCCATGAGCAGGGTCAGGGCCTGCCGCTGGCCTCCGGACAGCAGTCCCACGCTCTGGCGCAGCCGGTCCTCCAGCCCCATACCCAGCAGGGACAGCCGCTGCCGGAACCGCTCCCGGTCCCCCCGGGTGATCCGGGAGAACAGCCCCCCGCTGCCCGCCGCCAGGGCCAGATTTTCCTCAATGGTCATATTGGGGGCGCTGCCCCGCATGGGGTCCTGGTACAGCCGCCCAATCCGCTTGGAGCGCACATGGGACGGCTGGAAGGTGATGTCCTCCCCGTCTAAGAAGATGCTGCCCTGGTCCGTGAAGAAGTCCCCGCAGATGGCGTTAAACAACGTGGATTTCCCCGCGCCGTTGGAGCCGATGATGGTGACGAAGTCCCCCGCCTCCAGCGTCAGGGACAGGTTCACAATGGCGGTTTTGGCGTTGGGGGTGCCGGGATGGAAGGTCTTGGAGATTCCCCGAAGTTCCAGCATCACGTCCTCCTCTCCATCATGCGCCGGAACAGGGTCCGGCGGCCCGCCAGATAGGGCAGAAAGATGGCCAAAATCACAATGAGGGACGAGATCAGTTTCAGCATATAGGCGGGCATATGGAACCGCAGGGCGATGGTGTACACCACCCGGAACAGGCAGGAGCCCAGCACCATGCCCATGGCCCGGCTGAAAATCCCTCCCCGGCCCATGAGAGTCCGTCCAATCAGCAGGGAAGCCAGGGCAATCGTCACCATGCCGCTGCCGATGTCAATGCTGACGGATTTTTGGGCCTGGCTCAAAAGGCATCCGGACAGGCCTGTAAAGGCGTTGGCCACGCACAGCCCCACGGTGGTGGTGAACACCGGGTCAATGGAGGAGGAGCGCACCATGTCCGGATTGTCTCCCGTGGCCCGGATGGAGAGCCCTAAGCGGGTATTTAAGAAGAACGTGAGAAACGCCGCCGTCAAAGCAACCGCAATCACCGCCACCACCAGGCGGTACTGTCCCGCAAGGGGCGTGGCGGACAGCAGGGCCCTCATCTTGGTAAACACGGTGTCCGTCCGGTTCAGGTTCAGCTGGGCGGCTCCGCCCATGACCCAGATGTTCACGCTGTACAGCCCCGTATTCACGATGATCCCCGCCAGAAGGCTGTCCACCCCCATGCGGGTTTGGAGCAGGGCGGCGGTAAAGCCCGACAGCACCCCCGCTCCCATGGCGCACAGCACCGCCCCGTAGGGGTGCCCGCTGATGGCCACGGCGGCTCCCACAGCGGCCCCCAGGGTAAAGCAGCCGTCCGTGGACAGATCGCACACGTTCAGCATGGAGTAGCTCAAAAACAGGGCCAGCACCGTCAGGGAGCAGATCAGTCCCAGTTCCAGGGCCGTCTGGCCCAGGGTCCACAGGGCGTCCACGCTCAGTCCGCCGTCCCGCCGAAGCTCTCCGCCGTGGTGATGGACTCCACCCGGGTGCAGAGGGGCGCAAACAGGGCGCTGACCTCCTCATAGTCCAGTCCCAAAGCGGCGCAGGTCTCCGTATTCACCGTGGCGGTGCCGTTGTCAAAGGTCCGCACCGGCGTGGAGGCGGGATCCGCCCCGTCCAGAAGTACCGCCGCCACCATATCCGCCGTCTCCGCGCCTAAGTTGGCGTAGTCCACGCCGTAACCCAGGAACGCGCCGTTCAGGGCGAAGGAGTCCGCCCCGGTGAAATGGGGGATCCCCGCCTCCGCCAGGGTCTCATAGATGGACAGCTCCGCCTTCATAATCGTATTGTCCGTCGGGGTGAACACGGCGTCCACGCCGTCCGCCGCCAAAGCCTGGGCCGCCAGCATGACCTCGTCGATGGAGGTGCCCGTCCGCTCCACAATCTCCACGCCCCGATCCTTCAAGTACGCCCGGGCGTGGGCAATGGGGGTGGTGGAGGAGTCCTGGCCCTGGTCGTACAGGAGGCCGATTTTCCTGGCGTCGGGTTTCAGGGCGAAGATCAGGTTCATAATGGCGTTGGTGTCCAAATAGTCGGAAGTTCCCGTCAGATTGCCACCGGGGGCGTCATTGGAGGCCACCAGCTGGGCCCCTTCCGGGTCCGACACGGCGGAGAAAATCACCGGCAGGTCCGTGCCCTCTGTGGCGGCCTGCATCTGCACCGCCACCGGCGTGGCCACGCCCACCATCAGATCCACCTCATCCGCCTGGAAATTGGCGATGATCTGGGTCAGCACTGCCGCGTCAGCGTTGCAGTTGTCATAGGACACCGCAAAGGCCACGTTCCGCTCCCGGCCAATCTCCGCCAGACGCCGCTGGATGTTCTCCACAATCTGGTTTAAGGACGCGTCGTCCACGTAGTTGCAGATTCCCACCTTGTAGACGGCGGATACCTCCGTCTCCTCCTCCCCGCCAGAGGAGTTCTCCGCGTCCTGGGCCGCCTCCGTCCCGGACTGGCCGCAGGCGGACAGGACCAAAAGCAGGGCCAGCGCCATAGCGCCAAACAGTTTCTTCTTCATCTTCCATTCCTCCTGTATGCGTGATGGATCTGTCATGGACAGGCGGCAGGCGGGAAAAACAAAAATCCCCCGTCCCCATGGGACAGGAGATCTCCTGCGGTACCACCCAAATTGGCGCGTGTGCGCCCACTCTTTTCCGCACGGGCTGAATGCCCCCGCGTACCCCGTGGATAACGGCCGGGGGGCCGTCGGCGCCTACTGGGAGGGGAAGCGTTCCCTTCCGTTGGGGCCGCCCTCGAAAGCCCATTCGTGCGGACGCCCTCCGCCCCGTTTCCACCCTCCGGGGCTCTCTGCCGGACCGCGTTCCGACTACTCCTCTTTCTCACAGGTTTGGCGTATGGGATTGCGTTGTCAGGTTCCGCCTCACAGGGAGGCAGATCTATGTGGGCGATTATAAACGCCTCCGGGGGCCTTGTCAAGAGGAAATTTCAGAGAAGAAACGGAAGAGATTGCCAATTCTTGACGGCTCCCTTGGTTCAGAGAAAATTTCTCTTGACAAAGGGGGAGGAAGCGCGTATAATACGCAAACAGACAGGCCAAACGGAAGTGCGATACTCGTGAAGCGTAAGATTTACCGTCAGTTGCCGTGCCAGGGACCTGCACTGTGGCAAATCTGAAAGAGCGCGGGTTAAAATGCGCGGCTGTGCTGGAATTGGTAGACAGGCCAGCTTGAGGTGCTGGTGTTTTAGCGACGTGTGGGTTCAAGTCCCGTCAGCCGCACCAACCGTTTCCTGAACTGCCGTGCGCGAGTGGTGGAATTGGCAGACTCGCTAGATTCAGGTTCTAGTGTCCTTTACGGACGTGCGGGTTCAAGTCCCGCCTCGCGCACCAAAAACTATATAATCCGAACCCGTCTCTGATTGGCGATGGGTTCGGATTATTGGTATTTTTGACCGATATGAAACTATTCACCTCCAAAATGGGGGAATGAAACGTCCGAAATGGAGATCGGGAAAGTCAAAAACAGAAAAATAAGCAACATAAACTTAGGCCTTGTTTGAACAATGATCGCGCACCCGGACGGCGGCCCTTTCTCCGCCATGTTGCGTTTTTTCCTTGAAACCCATCCAGGATTCCTACGAAAAAACGCCTTGTCTGACGAAAAAACGCCTCGCCATCGGGCAACCTTCCATTTTTCAAACGCGCCTTAGAGAATATAGTTGTCTTTTTCCCCTGTTCGTGTGATGCTATATAAACAATCAATTTTGGGGAGGTGTTGTTATGGCAGACGTTTTTGCGATTATTATATCCGTAATTGCTTTAGCTCTTTCTATTTTTCAATTCTTTGCGGAACGACAGCGGGGACGTGACGAAGCCACTATCAATGCGTTTGCCGAACTTCAAAGAGAAGTATTAAACAAAGAAGCTTATGTTAATGCCAGCGTTTCTGATATTCTTGAAAAGCACAAAAAAATTGAATCGGATGAAATAGATGAAGATTGGGAGCAGATATCAGAATACTTGGCTCGGATTGAACAATTTGCTGTTGGTGTAAACACAAAGGTTTATAATCTTTCAGTCCTTGATCGCATGGCTGGTTCGCATATTGTAAAAGAATACAACCGTTTTTCTCCTATTATTGATTATAAGCGTAAAAAGGGGAACACCAACAAGCGTTATATTGAATTTGAAACTATGGCAAAACGTCTCAAAAAATTTAATCCGGATGTTTAGTCTATGGAATTTGATTAACCCGTCCATCGGGGGCACCCTCTCCGCTGGACGGGCAGGGCTTTGCACCTTGTTTTTTATCCAGCGTCAGATCAAAACC
>CAJOHW010000015.1:70657-99752 GCA_905234565.1 uncultured Oscillibacter sp.
AACTGCCGTGCGCGAGTGGTGGAATTGGCAGACTCGCTAGATTCAGGTTCTAGTGTCCTTTACGGACGTGCGGGTTCAAGTCCCGCCTCGCGCACCAAACCGCCGTGCCCTTTGTGGGCACGGCGGTGCTTTTTATCTATTATAAACCATCGTCCCCCGGAGGCCCTCCGGGGGACGATGTGTTTTGAAAAGTTTGCTCTGCGCTCTCTCAGCTCCGGATGCCGCTCAAAGCGCTGACGGCGGCGGCGCACTGGGCGCGCAGCAGGGGTTCCAGCACCGCAAGCCGCCCGTCTCCCCGCTCCATCAGGCCGTTGGCGGCGCACCAGGCCACCGCCTCCGTGGCCCAGGAGGCCACCTCCCCGGCGTCGGCATAGGCGGAGAGATCGCCGGATTTCCCGGTCCGTCCGGTGTACCGGGCGTAGTTGTAGAGGGTAATGGCGGCGTCCAGGCGGCTCAGGGTCTCATTGGGGGCAAAGACGCCGGAGTCCCGGGCGGGGAACAGGTTGTTGGCCCCGGCCCAGGCAGCGGCGGAGGCATACCAGGCGTCTGCCGGCACATCCTGGTAGGAGGACGCCGGGGGTTCGGGACTGCTGTCCATGCGGTAGAGGACGCTGGCCAGGGCCGCCCGGGTGACGCCGTTCGCCGGGGCGAAGCGGTAGTCCCCGATGCTGCCCATGAGCCCCCGCTTCACCGCGTCTCCCACGGCGTCCACGTACCAGGCGCTGGGGTCCAGGTCGCAGAACAGGGAGCCGTCTGTGGTTTTCACCAGGGTGGCGATGTCGCTGCGGGCCTGGCCCCGGACAATGGCCACGGCCTTTGTTACCTTCCCCGGGGGGAAGGGTTTCGTATACTCCGCGCCGTTTAAGCGGGGGTCGCTGCCGTCGGTGGTATAGAGGATTTTGGCCCCGGGGGTGGCGGAGGCCAGGGAGACTTTCCCCCGGGAGATGTCCGTGATTTTGGGAATGGCCGTGCAGGTCCGGACGGTCTTTTCGTTCAGAGGCGTCCGGGTGGCGAAGCGGTCAAACCCGGCGGAGCGGACCAGGGTGTCCTCACTGACGGAGAAAGGCCCCGTGTAGAGGGGGCTGGACAGGGTGGGGACGGAGCCGTCGGTGGTGTAGTGGATGGAGGATACCCCGGGCTCAGAGGAGGAAAGCGCCACCCGCACTCCGCCGGAGCCGTCCGCCCAGGTTTCCAACCGGGGGGGCGTATAGGCGGCGTAAGTGATCTCCGTCCGGGCGCTGCTGTACACCACGCCGTTTTCCAGGTAGATCCCCCGGCGGCGGAACAGTTCTGACACGGTGACGAACTCATACCCCTGGGAGCGCAGGGTGTCGATGGCCCGCAGTCCCGCGGCGATGCTGGTGGGATAGAGGTCGTGGAGGAGGATGATGCCGCCGTCGTGGGCCCGTTCCAGGATCCGCTCATAGACCACGTCCTCGTCCCGGTCCCGCCAGTCGAAGGGATCCACGCTCCAGGTGATGATGGGGTGGTGGACATTGGCCCGGATACGCTCCGTATTGGCCCCGCCGGGGATCCGGACCACCTCTAAATAGGAATCCCCTTGGGCGGCGTACAGGTACTGCTCCACTTTGGTGACTTCCGAGGCCATCTGATCGTCCGTCAGCCGGGCGAAGGAGTAGTGGCTGTACGTATGGTTTGCCAGCTGGCAGCCCAGGGCGATCATCCGGGGCAGCAGGTCCGCGTGCTTCACTACGCCGTGGGAGCCGTTGGCCCCGCACATGAAGAAGGTGGCCACGGCCCCCCGCTGTTCCAGGCCGTCCAAGAGGGTGGGGGTGTTGTCAGAGGGGCCGTCGTCAAAGGTCAGGGCGATGAGTTTTTTGGCGGTCCCGGCGCTGCGGGGGGGATCGGCCAGGGCCGGGGAGGCCGGAGCCAGGGCGGCACAGGCCAGCAGCAACGCAAAGAGGCGGCAGAAAAGCCGCCGGAATCTGGTACTCATGTGAATCTCCTTCCAGTTACAGAACATACAGAACGATTTGGTGCTTCCTATGGTTTATCACGGGGCGGCGGAAAAGTCAATGGGGAAAGGGAAAAAACGCCGCGCCTCCGGTTTGCCGGAGACGCGGCGGGAAAAGTGATCCGAAAGAGCCTGGTCAGATCTCAGCCGAAGTGGACGCCGCCCTTATAGTAGGTGCGGTAGTAGTCGGAGCTGAGACTGCTGACGGTGACACAGCGGGAGCCGGAGGAGGCGTGGACAAACTTTCCATCGCCGATGTAGATGCCCACATGGGAGCAGGACAGGCCCTTGTTCCGCCGGGGGTCGTTAAAGAGGACCAGATCGCCGGGCTGAAGGGCGGACTTGCTGTACACCCGGGTGCCCTGGCTGCTGCTCCACTGGCCGCTGGCGGTGTGGGGCAGGCTGATGCCGAACTGCTTGTAGACGTACATGGTAAAGCCGGAGCAGTCGAAACCTCTGCCCGGGGTAGCGCCGCCGTAGACATAGCGGGTACCCTTATAGCGCAGGGCCTTGGCCACCACTTTTTCTCCCAGGCTGGAAGCGGCGCTGGCGGAGGACGTGGACAGGTTGGTCAGGTCCAGGAAGTCGCTGCGGATGTAGCCCTCCGTGCCGTACTGGCACTTCACATGGTACCAGCCGTCGGCAAAGGCGTTGCAGGTGACGATGGCCTTGTCGTCGATGACGTTAAGCACGTTGCTGTCGTCATTGGGCTCTTCCCGGACGTACACGCCCTGGCCGTTGACCCGGGCATAGGCCTGAAAGCTCTCCGTCTCCAACTCCTTGAAGTAGTCGGCGGAGACATAGCCGATGTTGCCGTCATAGGAGACCTTGTACCAGTCCTCCAAGGTATCATCTAAGATCTCCATGGTGCAGTTTTTCCGCAGAAGCACCACCACGGAGGCATCCGTCGTGGGTTCAGAGCGCATACGCAGGGAGGCACCGGTGGTCTGGCCCACGCCGATGGCCAGATCCTCGTCAGCGGCGGCGCCCGCCGCCAGCATCAGCGCGGAGAGCGCGGAGAAGAAGAAGATTTTAGCCGCCCTGCACGGAAAATGCGTCATTCTCATCGCATCCTTTCGTTGTATCTTTGGGCTTATTGGGATGGTATCCGCCTCGCGGCGGAACGTGATTTGCGTCTTTTCTTAGATTTTCCCGGCCAGGGCCCGGTCCAGCCACACGGCGGCAAAGTCCATGGCGGTGTAGAGGCTCTCCTTTTCGCCCTTTTTCACCACCCGGTCCCGGGATTTCAGGTTGGGCTCGGTGAGCTGGAGCTGGATGGAGACTTTGGTGGACAGATCCAGGTCCTTTTTCTTCTCCGCTTCCAGCACCTGCATCATGATGATGTATTTATCGGACATGGAACCGTAGTAGATGAGGTTCCCGGCCCTGCGGAGCGGATGGCCCTTGTACGTCAGGCCCTCCGATTTCTTGCCCTTGCCCTTGGAATCCGCCATAGGTGCCGCCCCTTTCCGTTCCTCTTGTTGTTACCAGATTGTAACCCCTTTTTTCCACTTTGTCAACATTTCCCTGTCGGCGATCCGCTGAAATCCTGGGCGATTTTGAATCGTTCCTCTCTGTTTTGCATAATTCGGAGACTTTTTTCTGGCAAAAATTGCCGAAAAACAGGAAAACAGCCCCATTTCGTTCCCGCCGGAGGCGGTGAAAGACGGAACGAGGCTGTCAGAAATTTTGTTACCGATTGTTTCCAGTTTGTGACTGACGGGGCAGGCGGGGCCTAAGACATCCGCAGAATCTCCTTTTTCAGCCGCTTGATGATGCGCTTTTCCAGCCGGGAGATGTAGGACTGGGAGATGCCCAGGATGTCCGCCACCTCTTTTTGGGTCCGCTCCCGGCCGCCCCCCAGGCCGAAGCGCATGGTGATGATCCGCCGCTCCCGCTCCGGCAGCGCTCTGACGGCTTGGAGCAGCAGCCGCCGGTCCGTGTCCTCCTCCATGGGCCGCATGACGATGTCCGCGTCGGTGCCCAGCACGTCGGACAGCAGCAGCTCACTGCCGTCCCAGTCCGTATTCAGCGGCTCGTCAAAGGACACCTCTCCCTTCCGGTTGGCGTTTTTCCGCAGATACATTAGAATCTCGTTCTCGATGCACCGGGAGGCGTAGGTGGCCAGCTTGATGTTCCGGTCCCTGCGGTAAGTCCCCACGGCCTTGATAAGGCCGATGGTGCCGATGGAGATCAGGTCCTCTAAGTTGATGCCCGTATTTTCAAACCGGCGGGCGATGTACACCACCAGCCGCAGATTGTGCTCAATCAATTCTGCCCGGGCGTCCTCCTCCGCCGCCCGGCCCAGCAGTTCCGCCTCCCGCTCCCGGGACAGCGGCGGGGGCAGGGTGTCGCTGCCGCCGATGTAGTGGATCTCCCGCCGCCGGACCGCCGTCCGAAACCGGACCGTCAGCCGCCGGCACTCCGCCAGAATCCCCATGGTCTCCTCCCCTTCCCAACGCGCCGCCCCACAGGGCCGTGTACTCCCCGCCCAGATCTGTCGGGGACAGGGCCAGCCGTGCCCCCGGATACCGCACGCCCCCCGCCTCCGTCCACCGGCTCCGGATACTCAAAAGCAGTCCCGCCTCCACCCCTACTGCGTGGTAGGGCAGAAGCCTTGGCCGCAGTTCCGGCCATTGCCTCATGAGGGGCTCTATGGCCTCCGCGGGACGGCGGAGGGCCTCCGGCGTCAAAACCGACAACAGTTCCCCGGGCAGCAGGCGGTCCAGCGCCCTGGGGGACACCACCAGCACCGGAGCGCCCTGATCCCGCAGGCCGTTGCCGCTGTCCCACAGGGCGGTGAACGCGGCGGTCCGGTCCCCCAGGCGCACCCGTACAGGGATCAGCGCCTGTCCGCCGCCGGACCGTCCCAGGGCGAGCAGCAGCACCGCCGCCCCCGCCGCCATGAGGGACGGCGCCGCCGCTCCCTCTCCCGCCAGCAGTCCCGCCGCCAGCACGCACCCGGCATAGGCGCAGGACACGGCGAAAAACAGAGCCCCCAGCCGGAGCAGATGGTCCTCCTCCCAGAAGGCCAGCAGCACCAGCCCTACCCCCGCCGCCGCCCGGCAGGGGGGCAGGGCCAGAAAGGCCCACGCCGGTACAAAGGCCCCGGCGGCGTACAGCCCCCCGGCGGCGGCGGCCAGGACGTAGCGCAGCCGCCGCAGAGGCAGTCCCGCGAGATACGCCGTGGCCAGCACAAGCAGATAGTCCGCCGCCGCGTTCAGGGCGAACACCCGGTCTATGTACACCACCCCCAAGGGCCTCCCCTCCTTCTTCCGGGATTATAGGACGGCGGGGCCGGAAAAACCGTCGGAAAACGGCAGGGCCGGAAAAAGGTCCCGGGGAAGTATGCGGCGGGGCGCGGCAGAACGCCTGATTTCTTCCGGGAAACGTGCCCTTTCCGGGAAAATCCGCCGAATTCAGAGAATTGTCATAGAATTTGCCTTGCAATCGGCGGGGTTCTCTGGTAAACTATCTCAGTTATGCGGAGTGAGGTGCGGCTGTGTATCTGAAAGCATTGGAAATCCAGGGCTTTAAGTCCTTTCCCGATAAGACGGTATTGAATTTCGGCGAAGATCTCACCGCCATTGTGGGTCCTAACGGCTCCGGCAAATCCAACATCTCTGACGCCATCCGCTGGGTCATGGGGGAGCAGAGCGCCAAGGGCCTGCGGGGGAACCGGATGGAGGACGTGATCTTCGGCGGCACCGCCAAGCGGCGGCAGGTGGGGTTTGCCCAGGTGACCCTGGTGCTGGACAACACGGCGCGGATCTTCCCCTCCATGGAGGAGAGCGAGGTATCCGTCACCCGCCGCTTCTACCGCAGCGGGGAGTCGGAATACTATATCAACCGCCAGAGCGTGCGTCTGCGGGACGTGACGGAACTGTTCATGGATACAGGCCTTGGACGGGAGGGCTATTCCATCATCGGCCAGGGCAAGATCGACGAGATCCTCTCCGCCAAGAGCGGGGAGCGGCGGGAGATCTTTGAGGAAGCCGCCGGGATCTCCCGTTTCCGCCACCGCAAAGAGGAGGCGGAGCGGAAACTGGAACGGACCGACGAGAATCTGGTCCGGGTCAACGACAAGGCGGCGGAACTGGAATTACAGGTGGAGCCCCTGCGGGCCCAGGCGGAGACGGCGAAGCGGTATCTTCTGCTGCGGGATGAACTGCGGCTTTTGGAGATCTCCGTGTGGCTGAGCCAGCTGGAAGCTCTGAAAGCCGCCGGAAGGCAGTTGGAAGAGGACCTGCAAGCCGCCCAGGCGGAGCGGGACGGGGCCCGGGAGGCCTTAGACGCGGTCTACGCCCAGGGGGAGGCTCTGGGAGAGGCCATGCGGGAGAAGGATTTGGAGACGGAACAGGCCCGGTCCGACGCCGCCGCCTTGGAGGGGCTGCGGCGGGATCAGGAGGCCGCCGTGGCGGTACTGGAAAACGGCATCGCCCATCAGCGGGAGAACATCCGCCGGGGGCGGGAGGAATTGGAGAGCGCCCAGTCCCGGGCGGGGGACCTGTCCCGGGAGGCCCGGGAGGCGGAGGACCTGGCCCGGGAGATTGAGGGCCGAATGACGGAGCGGTCCGCCGCCATGGAGGACCTGCTCCAAAGGGCCCGGGACACCGCCCAGCAGGCGGGCGGGGCCCAGTCGGAGGCGGAGCGCCTCCGGGAACAGGAGGCGGCTTTCGTCTCCGCCGCGGCGGAGGCCAAAGCGGAGGCCGCCGCCGTGGAGGCGGAGAGCGGACAGTTGGAAAGCCGCCGTGCCGCCGCGTCCCAGGACCGCCGGGATATGGAACAGCGTTTGGAGGACACCGCCCGTCAGGCGGAGGAGACAAAAGCCGCCCTGGATCAGGCCCGGGAGGCCGCCCAATCCGCCGCCAACGCGGAGACGGGCCGCCGGATGCGCTTGGAACAGCGCCAGCGCCTGTCCCGGGAGGCATCGGAGCGCCGGGTGAAGCTCACCATGGACGTAGGGGCCGCCGACAACCGGATCCGGCTTTTGACAGACATGGAGCGGGAGTATGAGGGCTTTTCCCGGGCTGTGAAGGCGGTCATGCATTCCAACGGCCGTCTCGGGGGCATCCACGGCCCCGTGGCGGAGCTGATGAAAACCGACAAACAGTACGCCCTGGCCATAGAGATCGCCCTGGGGGCGGCGTTACAGAATATTGTGGTGGACCGGGAGGAGGACGCCAAAAGCGCCATTGAGTATTTGAAGCGGCAGGACGCCGGCCGGGCCACCTTCCTGCCTCTGACCGCCATCCGGGGCGAGGAACTGCGGGAGCGCAGCGTGGACCAGGAGCCGGGGTTTGTGGGCCTTGCCTCCCGGCTGGTGTCCTTTGACGCCCAGTATACCGGCATCTTCCGAAATCTCTTAGGCCGGACCGTGGTGGTGGAGGACCTGGACCGGGGCATTGCCATGGCCCGGCGCTACCGGAACGCCTTCCGCATCGTCACCTTAGACGGCCAGGTCATCCACCGGGGCGGGTCCATGACCGGCGGGTCCGTGTCCCGGGGCACCGGGGTGCTGAGCCGGAAGGCGGAGCTGGAAACCCTCCGGGGACAGGCGGACGCCCTGCACCAGGAATTGGAGGAGGCGAAGCGGTCCGAAGAGTCCGCCGCCCGGGACGCCGCCGCCGCCCAGTACGCCCTGGATACCGCCCAGAGTGAGCGGCGTCAGGCGGAGGACCGGGTGCTGCGGCTGGAGGAATCCCAAAAGCATTTGGACCAGCTGCTGCCCTCTCTCCGGCAAAGCCTGGGGGGCTTGGACGGGGAGCTGGAGGCCCTGGAACGGCACTTGGAGGAAAACCTCCGGCGGCGTCAGGAACTGGAAGCCGCAATCAAAGACCGGGAGACGGAGGCCGCCGCCCGCCGCGCCCAGGCGGAGGCCGCCCTGGCGGGGCAGTCGGAACTGCTGGCGGCATCGGGAGCCTTGGCGGAGGAGATCACCGCCGCAAGGGAGGCATTGGCGTCGCTGACGGCGGAGCGGGACGGGGCCCTCCAAAGGGCGGAGGACCTGCGCAAGCTCTCCCGGGACCTCTCCGGAGGCCGGGAGGAGAAGGAAGCCGTTCTGCGGGGCTATGAGGCGGAGATTGCAAAGGCGGAGGCGGACATTGCCGCCCGCAAAGCGGAGGCGGAGGACCTGGAACGGCGGGAAGGAGACCTGCGGCGGAAGTTAGAGGGTCTCATCCAGGAGAAGCTGGACCTGGAACGCCGCCGCACCGCCCAGAACAAAGAGAGCCAGGAGAAAAACGAGCATCTGCTGGATTTGGAGCGGTCCGCGGCCCGGCTGGAACAGAAGGCCAGCGCCGGGGCCCTGGAACAGAAGCAGATTTTAGACCGCCTGTGGGAATCCTACGAGCTGAACTATACGGACGCCTCCGCTCAGCGGGTGGAGATCCCCAGTATGGCGAAGGCCAACCGCCGCATCCACGAGATCAAGCGGGAGGTCCACGGCTTAGGGTCCATCAACTTAGGGGCCATTGAGGAATTTGACCGGGTGAACGCCCGCTATACGTATCTGACGGACCAGCGGGACGACATCCAGAAAGCCAAGGTGGAGTTGGAGGGCATCATAGCCGAGATCACGGGACAGATGACCATTATTTTTGCCCAGCAGTTCAAGCTCCTGTCGGAGAGCTTTGAAAAGACCTTTGTGGAGCTGTTTGGCGGCGGGGCGGCCCGGCTGGAACTGGAAGATGAGAAGGACGTTTTGAACTGCGGCATCGAGATCAAGGCCCAGCCCCCGGGGAAGACGCTGAAAACCATCTCCCTGCTCTCCGGCGGGGAAAAGGCCTTTGTGGCCATCGCCCTGTACTTCTCCATCCTGAAAGTCCACCCCACCCCCTTCTGCGTCATGGACGAGATCGAGGCCGCTTTGGACGATGTGAACGTCACCCGCTACGCCCGCTATATGCGGACCCTGACGGAGAAAACCCAGTTCATCGTCATCACCCACCGGCGGGGGACCATGGAGGAGGCGGATGTGCTCTACGGCGTCACCATGCAGGAGCAGGGCATCAGCAAGATCCTGACCATCAACTTAAACGATGTGGCGAAGGATTTGAAGATTGAGTAGAAGAAGGAATCCGGCGGAGGCACAGGAGGCGGACCATGGCATTTTTTGACGCGCTGAAAAAGATCACCGCCAACGTCTTTGGCACCGGCTTCACGGCGGCGGACGAGGCGTTTTTTGAGGAACTGGAAGAGGCGCTGATTTTGGCGGATACGGGCATGGACACCGCTGTGGAGTCTGTGGAGGCTCTGCGCCGTCTGGTGAAGCGGGAGGGCCTGAAGGACCAGGAGGCCATCCGCCAGGGCCTCCGGGGGATCTTAGAGGAGAAGATGGACACCGGGGACGCGGAACTGCACCTGTCGCCTGCCCCGGGGGTGGTGCTCTTCACCGGGGTCAACGGCGTGGGCAAGACCACGTCCATCGGAAAGCTGGCCTTCCGGCTGCGCCGGGAGGGGAAACGGGTGCTGCTGTGCGCGTCGGACACCTTCCGGGCGGCGGCGGCGGACCAGCTGGAGATCTGGGCAAACCGGGCGGGGTGCGAACTGGTGCGGCAGAAAGAGGGGACGGACCCCGGGGCGGTGCTGTTCGACGCCTTACAGGCCGCGAAAGCCCGGAACGTGGACGCGGTGCTGGTGGATACCGCCGGACGGCTCCACAACAAGGCAAATCTTATGGCGGAGCTGTCGAAGCTCTCCAAGATCATCGACCGGGAGTGCCCCGGCGCCGCCCGGGAGACCCTTTTGGTGCTGGACGCCGCCACGGGACAAAACGGCCTCATCCAGGCCCGGCAGTTCCGGGACGCGGCGGGGCTTACCGGCATCGTCCTGACCAAGCTGGACGGCACCGCCAAGGGGGGCATTGTGATTGCCATTGCCCGGGAACTGGGGGTTCCGGTGAAGTTTGTGGGCCTGGGGGAGAATATTGACGCTCTGCGGCCCTTTGACGCCCGGGAGTATGTGGAAGCTATCATTTGACGCCAAAGCCATGGAGGCGGAGGGAGACCAAACAGAGAGGAAGGATACGCCATGGATCGGGAGGACGGACGGGCGCTGAACGAACTGCGCCCTGTGAAAATCACCACCAATTTCGTACAGTTCGCGGAGGGCAGCTGCCTCATAGAGTGCGGGGACACGAAGGTGCTGTGCTGCGCCAGCGTGGACTTCCGCACGCCCCCCTTTGTGCCCCGGGGGGAGGGCTGGGTGACGGCGGAGTACTCCATGCTGCCCCGGGCCAACCGGGAGCGGAAGGCCCGGGACGTGTCCCGGCTGAAGCTCTCCCCCCGCAGCGCGGAGATCCAACGGCTCATCGGCCGGTCCCTCCGCTCCGCGGTGGACTTAAAGCGCCTGGGAGAACACGCCATTACCATTGACTGCGACGTGCTGCAAGGGGACGGGGGCACCCGCACCGCCTCTGTGACGGGAGGCTTTGTGGCCCTGGCCCTGGCCTGCCGGTGGCTGGTGGAGGAGCGGGAACTTTTCGCCTCTCCCCTCCGTCACTATGTGACAGGCGTCAGCGCCGGCATCGTGGAGGACTATCCCATGTTAGACCTCCGGTACAGCGAGGACAGCCGGGCCCAAGTGGATTTGAACTGCGTCATGAACGAACTGGGAGAGCTCATTGAGGTCCAGGGCACCGGGGAGGGCCGCTCCTTCACCCTGAACGAACAGCAGGAGCTCCTGCGGCTGTGCGCCAAGGGCAACAAGGAACTGCTGGCCATCCAGCGGGAGGCTCTGGGCGGGAAACTGTGATTGAGAAACTGTGACTGAGAAACCAACGCCTTGAACGCGCGCCTTAAGATGAACCAACGCTTTGAGAGAGGAGAATGCCGCCATGGGGGAACCGGTACGCTTTGTGCTTGCCACCCATAACCCGGGGAAACTCCGGGAGATGGGGGAGATTCTGTCCCGTCTGGGGGTGGAAGTCCTGTCCCCGGCGGAGGCGGGGGTGACGGCGGAAGCGGAGGAGACCGGGACCACCTTCCGGGAAAACGCCTTGCTGAAAGCCCGTCAGGTGTGCGCCGCGGCGGGACTGCCCGCCATTGCCGACGACTCCGGCCTGTGTGTGGAGGCCCTGAACGGCGGCCCGGGGGTCTACTCTGCCCGGTACGGCGGGGAGGGCCTGGACGACGCCGGACGGCGGGCTCTCCTGCTGGAAAGCATCCGGGGCCAGACGGACCGGAGGGCCCATTTCTCCTGCTGCGTGGCCTGCGCCTTTCCCAACGGGGACACCTTGGAGGCGGAGGGCCGGTGCGATGGGCTGATTGCCTTCGCGCCTCTGGGGACGGGGGGGTTCGGATACGATCCCGTTTTCCAGTTCCCGCCTCTGGGACGGACCTTTGCCCAGCTGAGCCAGGAGGAAAAAGCCGCCGTGTCCCACCGGGGGAAGGCCCTGGCGGCCTTCGCGGAGAAACTGGACGCCTATCTCAAAACCCACCGGGAGCCCCTGTCCCCCGTGGCAGAAGCGCCGGAACCCCAGAGCGGACTGACGGGGAAACAGCGATCCCGGCTCCGGGCCATGGCCAACGGGATTCCCACGATTTTACAAGTAGGAAAAGAGGGCATCGGGGAAAACCTAATCCGTCAGGCGGAGGACGCCCTGGAAGCCCGGGAACTGATCAAGGGACGGGTTTTGGAAAACTGCATGGAGTACAACGCCCGTCAGGCGGCCCAGGCCCTGGCCCGGGCCACCCGCAGCGAACCGGTCCAGGTCATCGGTACCCGGTTCGTGCTGTACCGGGAGAGCCACACGATTCCGAAGGAAAAGCGGATCCGGCTGGAGCCCCCCCGGAAGGCCCAGAAGAAAGGAGCGGGGCGGTGAAGATCGGCATCTACGGCGGCACCTTCAACCCGCCCCACCTGGGCCACGTCACCGCCGGACGCATGGCGTCGGAGATCCTGGGCTTGGACCGGCTGTACTTTGTGCCTACGGGAACTCCGCCCCACAAGTCCCTGCCGGAGGGCAGTCCCACAGGGGAACAGCGGCTGGAAATGACGCGGCTGGCCCTGGCCCAAACGGGCTTAGAGGACCGGGCCCAGGTGCTGGATATAGAGGTGTCCCGGCCTGGGCGGAGCTATACGGAGGACACGGTGGCGGAGATCGCCGCCCTGCACCCGGGGGATACCCTGTGGCTGCTCATGGGGACGGATATGTTTCTGACCTTCCAGCGCTGGAAGGACCCGGAGCGGATTCTCTCCATGGCGGGGATCGCGGCCTTTGGCCGGACGGAGGCGGACACGGAGGAATTGTTCACCCCCCAGCGGATCTGGCTGCACCGGAAATGGCCCCAGGCCCGGATCTTTACTATGACGCTTCCGGGGGTGGTGGACGTGTCCTCTACCCAGGTGCGGCAGCAGCTGTCCCGGGGCGGCGGCGGGCGGTATCTGCCCCCGGCGGTGTACGGCTATCTTCTCCGGAAGGGCCTGTACGGCACGAAAGCGGATCTCAAACACCTGCCCTTTTCCCAGCTGCGGCCGGTGGCCCTGTCCCACCTGCACCCCCGGCGGATGCCCCATGTGCTGGGCACGGAACAGGAGGCCATATGCTTGGCGGTGCGCTATGGGGGGGACGTGGAAAAGGCACGGCGGGCGGCCCTGCTCCATGACTGCACGAAGCGGCTGTCCCCGGAGGAACACTTTCAGATCTGCGAACAGTACGGCATCGAACTGGGCATCGAGAGACAGAACCACAAACTGCTCCACGCCGTCACCGGAGCCGCCGTGGCCCGGGAGGTCTACGGCGCGGACCGGGAGATGGAGGACGCCATCCGGTACCACACCACGGGCAGGGCCCACATGGGGCTTTTGGAAAAAATACTTTACCTTGCGGATTACATAGAGCCGTCCCGGGACTTTCCCGGCGTGGACAAGCTGCGGGCGGCGTGCTATGAGGACTTGGACGAGGGGCTGCGGCTGGGGCTTGCCATGAGCGTACAGGAACTGACAGCCCGGGGAGAAGCGGTGCATGGCGCCACGCTGGAGGCGCTGGAGGCAGTAAGGAAAAAAAGATGAACACAGTGAATGAAGATCGGGGTGGGCGGAAGCGCCGCCGCAAAGCGAGACAACGGCGGATACGGATTGCGCTGGCGGTTTTTGTCGTCTTGATCGTGGCGGCGGGATGGGTGTGGCGGACCCTGTTCGTCCGGCCGGAACTGCCGGTGCGGACGGACCCGGAACCCCATGCCAGCCCCATTGACACCGTGTCCCCCCGAGAGCCGGAGCCTCCGGTGGAGCCGGAGATTGACTACGGGGAGGGCATCCGCCCCCGCCGGGACGGGGAGCGCAAGAGCGAGGATTTCTACACCGTGCTGATTCTGGGCCGGGACACCGCCGGCGGCGGCCAGACGGACACCATGCTCCTGGCCAGCTATGACGTGACGCATCAGAAGGCCACGGTCATGTCCATTCCCCGGGACACCATGGTGAACGTGTCCTGGGACGTGAAAAAGATCAACTCCGTGTACAACGCCTACGGCGGCGGGGAGCAGGGGATCCAGGCGGTTTATAAAGAGGTGTCCCAGCTGGTGGGCTTTGAGCCGGACTTCCAGGTGGTGGTGGAATGGGACGCCGTGGGCAAGGTGGTGGACGCCATCGGCGGCGTGTACTTCGACAACCCCTATCCCATGGACTACCACGACCCCAAGCAGGACCTGGTCATTGAGCAGGCCCCGGGGTACCGCCTCCTCACGGGGGACGACGCCATGCAGATCATCCGCTGGAGGCAGAATGACGATGACAGCCCCTACGGCTACCGCCGGAAAAACGGGGGCATCGGGGACTCCGGACGCATGGAGTTACAGCAGAACTTCTTAAAGGCCGTGTTTGCCCAGCTTTTGAGCGTGGGGAACGTGTCCAAAATCGGGAGGATCTCCAAGGTATTCCAGGAGAACGTCACCACGGACCTGACTTTTCAGAACGTGCTGTGGTTTGCCCGGCAGGCCTTTCTGGGAGGCATGAAGGTGGATGACGTGGAGTTTCTCACCATGCCCTGGGCCGGAGTCCAGGCTTGGAGCCGGACCTATAACACCAAGCTCTCCTATGTGGTGCCCCAGGCCAGTGCCCTGCTGGACATCGTCAACAACAAGCTCAGCCCCTTCCAGGAGACGTTCACCCTGTCGGACCTGGACATCATGTCCGTCCGTCCCGACGGGAGCCTGCGCTCCTCTACGGGCTATGTGGAGGACCGGCGGGCGGCGGCCGCGCCGGATCAATAATCGGGAAAGGAGCCGATGGAATATGGCGCCAAAGGAACTGGCCATGCTGGCCGCAAAGGCCCTGGACGACAAAAAGGGCGGCGAAATCGCCGTGCTGGAAATTACGGAACTGACTACCCTGGCGGACTACTTCGTCATTGCCACGGGCACGTCCAACACTCAGATCAACGCTTTGAGCGACGCGGTGGAGAAGGCCGTGAAGGACGCCGGAGGGGATCCGCTTCTGCACCGGGAGGGCCACCGGGACGGCACCTGGGTGCTGCTGGACTATGGCAGCGTGGCGGTCCACATCTTCTCCCAGGAGGCCCGGGAGTTCTACTCCTTAGAGCGGCTGTGGAGCGATGGGAAGCCCGTGGACCTGTCCTTCCTGCGGCAGGGGGAGTGAGCCGTGTACCGGCTTGTGGTCAGCGATCTGGACGAGACCCTTCTGCGCCGGGACGACAAGAACGTCTCCCCGGCGGACCGGGAGGCCATCCGGGCCTGCCGGGAGCGGGGGGTGAAATTCGTCCCCGCCTCCGGCCGGGGCTGCCGGAGCATTGCAAAGACTCTGCGGGAGCTGGGCGTGGAGGACGCGGCGGGGGAGTACGTGATCTCCTTTAACGGCGGGGCCATTACGGAGAACCGGGGGGAGCGTCTGCTGCACTTTGCGGGGCTTCCCTTCTCTCTGGCGGAGGAATTCTACCGCCGGAGCCTCCAATACGATGTCTGCGTCCACGTCTACACGAAGGACACGGTGTACGTGTACAACTATGTGGAGGATGAACGGAGGTTTCTGGAAGGGCGCATGGAGGTTGTAGAGATCTCTGACAAAAATCTGGACTTCCTCCGGGGCACGGAGATTGTGAAGTGCCTCTATATGAACACGGACCACGCCTATTTGGAGGGGATCGCGGAGGAACTGCGGGATCTGACCGGCGAAGTGGACGTGAGCTATTCCTCCAACCGGTATTTGGAGTTCAACCGCAGGGGCGTCAACAAGGGGGCGGGGCTCCGGCGTCTGGCGGAGATTCTGGGCGTGGACATGGCGGACACCATGGCCATCGGGGACAACTACAACGATCTCACCATGATCCAGGCGGCGGGCCTGGGGGTGGGCGTGGCCAACACGGTGGAGGCCTTGAAACCCCAGTGTGATTATGTGACGCGGGCCACCTGCGACGAGAGTGCCGTGGCGGAGGTTCTGCACAAGTTTATTTTGGACGTTTGAACGCGAGAGAACGGGAAAGACCGGGAAAGAGAGGGGCGCGGGCATGGGGAAACTGCGATGCTGGCTTCGGGACTGGCCCCTGCCGGGGGCGGCGGTCCTGACGGCGCTGTTTGTGGGCCTGGGACTGCTCATTGGAAACCTGCCCATGCCCATGACAGGGGGATATGTCTGGCTGATTGCCGTAGAGGTTTTGGAAGTGTTCTGGCCCCTGGGACTGGTCTTACTGTGCGGGTACGGCTGGACCTATGTCCGGGGCGGTTTCTTCCGGACCCTGCGGGCCGGGGCCGTGTATCTCATCATGGAGGGCTTTCTGCTGGCGGTTACCCTGGCCGCGCTGGTTACGGGGGAGGCCCCCAACCCCGTCTCCTGGACCTACGGGGCCTTTCTGGCGGCCTTTGCCCTGGGGGTGGGGTTCCGGGAGGAATCCCTGTTCCGGGGCGTGATTGTGAATCTCCTGGCCCAGCGGTATGCCCGCAGCCGGGCCGGAATCTGGGGGACGGTCGTCGCCTCCGGCGCTTTCTTCGGGCTGGTCCACTTAGGCAACGTGTTCGCCGGAATAAACCTGTCCAGCGCCCTGGTGCAGTCCGCCACGGCCTGGGCCCTGGGGTGTACCATGTGCGCCATATACCTGCGGGGCGGCAGCCTGTGGGCCTTAATCCTGCTACACGGCCTGACCGACGCCGCCAGTATGCTCTACGCCGCCGCCTTCGCGGGAAACGATGTGCTGGAGGCCATTGACTCCCTGGGGGTGGAGAACCTGACCCCCATCCTTCCCTTTACCCTGTTGACCGTGTATTTGCTCCGGAACTCCAAGTGCGATGAAATTCTGGCCCGGTTCGGGGAGACGGCATTGCCGGATTCTTTGCCGGAACCGCCCGCCTATGGAGCTTCGGATGGAGAGGAGACGCAGCATGAAGTATGATTTTGGAGCCATTGAGAGGAAATGGCAGGAGAAGTGGCGGCAGGAAAAGCCCTTTGCCGCCGTCACCGGGGACACAACCCGGGAGAAGTTCTACGGCCTCATTGAATTCCCCTACCCCTCCGGCCAGGGGCTTCACGTGGGCCACGCCCGGCCCTTTACGGCCATGGACATCATCTGCCGGAAAAAACGGATGGAGGGCTATAACGTCCTGTTCCCCATCGGCTTTGACGCCTTCGGCCTGCCCACGGAGAACTACGCCATTAAAAACCACGTCCATCCCGCCAAAGTCACCCGGGAGAACATCGCCAACTTCACCCGCCAGCTCCAAATGCTGGGCTACTCCTTCGACTGGGACCGGGTGGTGGACACCACGGACCCCTCCTACTATCAGTGGACCCAGTGGATTTTCCTCCAGCTCTTCAAGCACGGCCTTGCCTACAAGGCGTCCATGCCGGTGAACTGGTGCACCAGCTGCAAGTGCGTCCTGGCCAATGAGGAAGTGGTGGACGGCGTGTGTGAACGCTGCGGCAGCGCCGTGGTGCGCAAGGAAAAGAGCCAGTGGATGCTGGCCATTACGAAATACGCCGACCGCCTCATCGACGACCTGGACACGGTGGACTACATCAGCCGGGTCAAGATCCAGCAGCGCAACTGGATCGGCCGCTCGGAGGGCACGGAGCTGGATTTCCACACCCGGGTAGGGGGGGACCCTTCCGAGGACGTGCTGACGGTGTACACCACCCGCTGCGACACCCTCTTTGGCGTCACCTATATGGTGCTGTCCCCGGAGCATCCGTACCTGCAAAAGTGGCGGGAGAGCATCGGCAACTGGGCGGAAGTGGACGCCTACATCCAGGAGGCCGCCCGGAAGTCCGACTTTGAGCGCAGTGAGCTGAACAAGGACAAGACCGGGGTCCGGCTGCAGGGCGTCACGGCGGTGCATCCGGTCAGCAAAGAGGAGATCCCGGTCTTTGTCTCCGACTACGTCCTCATGGGCTACGGCACCGGGGCGGTTATGGGCGTGCCGGGCCACGACCAGCGGGACTGGGACTTTGCCTCCAAATTCGGCCTGCCCATCATTGAGGTGGTCCAGGGGGGCGACGTGACGAAAGCCGCCTTCATCCTGAAAGATGACACAGGCATTATGGTGAACTCCGGCTTCCTCAACGGCATGACTGTGAAGGACGCCATTCCCGCCATGACGAAATGGGTGACGGAACAGGGCATCGGGCATCCCCGGACGAATTTCAAGCTCCGGGACTGGGTGTTCTCCCGCCAGCGGTATTGGGGGGAGCCGATTCCCCTGGTGAACTGCCCGAAGTGCGGCTGGGTGCCTCTGGACGAGAGGGAACTTCCCCTGCTTCTGCCGGAGGTGGAATCCTATGAGCTGACAGACGACGGGGAGAGCCCCCTGTCCGCCATGACGGACTGGGTGAACACCACCTGTCCCAAGTGCGGGGGACCTGCCAAGCGGGAGACGGACACCATGCCCCAGTGGGCGGGCTCCTGCTGGTACTTCCTGCGGTATATGGACCCCCACAACGACACCGCCCTGGCCTCCAAGGAGGCGCTGGACTACTGGTCCCCGGTGGACTGGTACAACGGCGGCATGGAACACACCACCCTGCACCTGCTGTACAGCCGCTTCTGGCACAAGTTCCTCTATGACATTGGGGCGGTTCCCACGCCGGAACCCTACGCCAAGCGCACCAGCCACGGCATGATCCTGGGCGAGGGCGGGGAGAAGATGTCCAAGTCCCGGGGGAACGTGGTGAACCCCAACGACATTGTGGCCCAGTACGGCGCGGACACCATGCGGCTGTATATCATGTTTGTGGGGGACTTTGAGAAGGCCGCCATTTGGTCCACGGAGGCGGTGAAAGGCTCCAAGCGGTTTTTGGACCGGGTGTGGAACCTGGCGGAGAGCGCCAAGGACGAGAAAAACATCACCCCCGCCAACGAGGCGGCGGTACACCGGGCCATTAAAAAGGTGACGGAGGACATCGACGAGCTGAAGATGAACACCGCCATTGCCGCCCAGATGACCCTGGTAAACGAGCTGTCCGCCAACGGCTGCACCAAGGGGGACATGAAGCCCCTGCTTCTGCTCCTGAGCCCCTTTGCCCCCCACATGGCCGAGGAACTGTGGGAGCGTTTGGGGTTTGCGGCGGAGAGCGGACACATGGCCTGTCAGGAGCCCTGGCCGGTGTATGACGAGGCGAAACTGGCGGAGAAGTCGGTGAACATGGCGGTACAGGTCAACGGCAAGCTGAAAGGCGCCGTGACCCTTCCGGCGGACAGCGATGAGGAAGCGGTCCGGGAGGCGGCTCTGGCCTTGGACAAGGTCCGCCGGGCCACGGAGGGAATGCGGATTGTGAAAACCATCCTGGTGAAGAACCGGCTTGTAAACCTGATTGTAAAGCCTGAGTAACAAGACAATTTATCCGCGCTCTTTAAGATGGATCCCATTTTAGGTGCGTGACACGGCAGCCAGTGGTAAATCATATCGTTCACGGGTATAAATATGACATTTTGTTACGTTTGCCCCGGGAAACTGTGAAAAAATCCCCAGGAATCCCGGAAAAAATCTTGACAAGGGCCGCCTCGATCCGTATAATAGTCATGTTAAGCCATAGAGTATGGTACGCCATAGCGTATGGCCCTGAATGCGTCCGGGCCGCGTCGGGCGCCCCGGAAGGGGGGATAAGATGTCTGAGATTCATGTGAAGGATGGCGAGTCCATCGACAGCGCGCTCAAGCGCTTCAAGCGGAGCTGTGCCAAGGCCGGCGTCATTGCCGAGGTCCGCAAGCGGGAGCACTACGAAAGCCCCAGCGTCAAGCGCCGCAAGAAATCTGAGGCCGCTCGTAAGAACAAAAAGCGGTTCTACTGAACCCAAACAGCGGTCAGAATCTGTTCAAAGTGAATCCAAAGACCAAAAAAAGGGACTGCGTCAGCAGTCCCTTTTGTCATGCGCTTATTTGCTTCGGGCTTGCAGTACCTCCGTCATCTCCCGGGCAAAGAGCCGGGCGGCTAAAAACGCCTCCTCCGGGGCGTTCCCCGCCGCGCCTACCTCCACCAGCAGGGAGCCTGTCACGGCGTGCTGGTTGTACCGGGACTTTCGCAGCAGAATGGGCCGCATGAGGGTGGGATAGTCCGTCAAGATCTGTTCCTGGATTGCCACCGCCAGTTTCAGGTTCTCCATCCACCGGGAATGTTCCAATCCGCTGCCGTCGCTGCCCATGACCAGGGTCATCTGGGCGGCGGTGCCGATGCCGTCGATCTCCGACACCACTTTGTACTGGTTCCCCTTGGAGTCGGCGATGTAGTCCCGGTGTACGTCCAGGATGAAGTGGATGGAGGGATACTGGGCCAGATAGCTGTTGATGGCCGCCAGGGAGCGGTCATAGGAGCCGGTATAGTTGGGGTAGTCGTACAGGGTCCGGTCGTGGAGGACGGAGATCCCCGCCTCCGCGAAGACCGCCGCCATTTCATCCCCGGCCCGGACCACACTGTACCGGAAGTCCGTGGTCCGGCAGTCCCCGGACCACACCACGTCCGTCCCGGGTACCGGGGTATAGGCCTCACTGCCGTGGGAGTGAAGGATCAGGATCTGGGGGGCGTCCCCGGTGAGTTCCGCGTCGAAAGGCTCCCGCAGGGCATCCACGGACAGGGAATCCCCCCGGGTGGAGCTGATGTACACCCGGCCGCAGACGGTGTATCCGCTGGGGTCCGTGGGGATCAGGGTCCTGGCCCGGACGCCGTTGTCCACCGAGGGCACGGGAGGCTCCACGGGGGTTTCCGCCAGGGGGGTGGACTCCGTCTCCACGTTCTGGGGATCGGACGGGGCTTCCGGCGCAGAATCCGGCGGTGTTTCCGGTGTCTCCGGCGGTTCCGGGGCGTTTGGGGCTTCCGCCGCCGGATCCTCCGCCGGGGCTTCCTCCGCCTCCGGAACCGTCCAGGGGGCGGCGTCCCGGTAGGAGTACAGCAGGGGCACTTGGGCGAGAATCACCGCCGCCGCCGGGGACAGCCCCCGGTCCGCCGGGAAATGGGGCTGGAGGGAGGCCGCCTCTTTTAAGGCCCACAGGGCGGAGTGGGCGCTGTCGCTGCCCGCCGTGGCGCTGACGCCCCACAGCGTCCCCGCCGCCGCCAGCGCCGCCGCCGTCCGCCGCCACAGGATGGAAAACCGATGATCCCGCATATACGCCTCCGCTCCTCTCCGCCTGTATGGCACCGCTGGAAACCCTATGCGAAGGCCCGGGAAAATATGACATTTCAGGCGGGAATAGGAAGGGGGTTCCCTGGGCATCATGGGAGTATTCCCATATTTTCTCCATAGCACTTTGCCAGGCGGAAAGGAAGCGGAACCCATGACGAAGCATTTTCCCCGACACATCGGCATCATCCCCGACGGCAACCGCCGCTGGGCCAGGGAACACGGCCTTGCGAAACAGGACGGCTACGGCTACGGTCTGGAGCCGGGACTGCGCCTGCTGCGGACCGCCCGGGAACAGGGGGTGGAGGAGCTGACCTATTACGGCTTCACCGTGGACAACTGCAAGCGTCCGGCGGAGCAGTTCCAATCCTTTCAGCGGGCCTGTGTGGAGGCGGTGGATCTGCTGTCCCGGGAGGGGGCGGAACTGCTGGTGATTGGCAACCGGGAGTCCAAGTGCTTCCCGGAGGCGCTGGCTCCCTACACCGTCCGGACCGCCTTCCACGGCGGCGGCATCAAGGTGAATTTTCTCGTGAACTACGGCTGGAAATGGGACCTGTCCCACATCCGCACGGACGGCAAGCCCTATTCGGACCAGATCTCCCGCATGGATCTCATCATCCGCTGGGGCGGAATGCGGCGGCTGTCCGGGTTTCTGCCCATTCAGAGCATTTACTCCGACTTCTGCGTCATTGACCGTTATTGGCCGGACTATGAGGACGCGGACTTCTTCTCCGCCCTGGACTGGTACGCCAAACAGGACGTGACATTGGGAGGATAGAAACTTCCTGCGGGGCAGACGCTCAACTGTCCCGAAGGCCTAACGATTCCTCCATCTCGTCCAGCAGGGCGGAGACGGGGCGCTCCGCGTCTAAGAAGCGCAGGTTCTCCCCGGGGAAGAACGCCGGGAGCCGGGCATAGAGGTCCATGGTCCGTTCCAGGAAGTCCCGCTTCTCAAAGTACTCCGCCTGCCCGGACCGGCCCCCCATGCGGGAGAACAGGGTGTCCACGCTTCTGGGCCGCAGAATCCACGCCGCGTCCGGCACCCGGAAGCTCTGGTTGCTCTCCGCCACATAGGCGGCGGGCACCCCTTGTAAAGACTGGTACACCAGGGCGGAGTACTTGTACCGGTCACAGACCACCCAGGAGCCCGACGCTAAGGCGGGGAAGATGGTGTCGGCTAAGTGGCGTCTCCGGTCCTCCGTCATGAGATCGCAGAACCGCACCGGATCCCCCACCTGCTTTTCCTGCAGCAGACGCCGGATCTCCCGGCCATAGGGGTTCTCCCGGGTAGGCTCATAGGTGGACAGCGCCGGGATTCCCCGGGCTTTTAACCGCTCTGTCAGGGCGGCGCACAGCGTGGTCTTGCCGCTGCCGTCGGGGCCTTCCAATACCAGGAACATACGCGCTCCCTCCTCCAGGACTAAGTATCAGATCGCAGCGGGAAAGAGTATACCATTCCGGCGGCGGGTTGTAAAGCTGTAAAGAAGGGGGGAAGAAAATCTGAAATTCCCCCTTGCAATCCGGGGGAAGGTCTGGTATAATAGCCTTCGTTCGCAGGGTTCGTATATCGGTATTACACCAGCTTCCCAAGCTGGTCAGGCGGGTTCGACTCCCGTACCCTGCTCCATGTACCGCGAAAGCGCGCACATTTACGCGCTTTCGCGGTTTTTTTGCACCTTTTCCCCCTTCCCCGGTTGACATTCCCGCCCAAACGTATAAAATGAACTGGTGACTTTTTCAGGATATGGAGGAACCCTATGGAATCCAGCTTTCTCACCCCTTTGGAGCGCCTGTCGTGGAAACTGCGCTCCCTCTATGAGGACGCGGGCTTTTCCCTGTACCGCATGGGCCGCTTTGAGGAGTACAGCCTGTATCAGGAGAACCGGCGGTTTCTGGCCAGCGGGCAGGTGCTGACCTTTACGGATCTGGACGGCCGTCTGCTGGCCTTGAAGCCGGACGTGACGTTGTCCATTGCCAAAAACGCCGCCGTGGCCCCCGGGGGCACGGGACGGTTTTACTATCTGGAAAACGTGTACCGCCCCGGACGGCAGGGCTTAGGCTTCCGGGAGATCCGGCAGATGGGTTTGGAGTGCATCGGCGCGGTGGACGGCGCCGTGCGGCGGCAGACAGTGTCGCTGGCTATGGAGAGCTTAGACGCCGCCGGACGGCCCTGGATTTTGGAGGCGGGCCACATGGGCTATGTGGCGGGCCTCTTGGACGCTCTGGAAGTGCCGGAGGAGCGGCGGGGGGATCTTTTGGAGTGCATCCGGGACCGGAACCTCCATGAGTTGGACCGTCTGGCGGCGGATCTGCGGGAACCGGAGGCGCTTAGGACACTCTGCGCCCTGTCCGGGGACTGGGACCAGGTACTCCCTCAGGCGGCGGCTCTGGTGAAAAATGAAACCATGGCGGCGGCCTTGGAAGAACTTGGGCAGCTGCGGGATCTCTCCGGCAAAACGCCGGGACTGCGGCTGGATCTGTCCCTGGTGAACGACATGGACTACTACAACGGCCTGGTCCTCCGGGGCTTTTTAGAGGGAATCCCCCGTCCGGTCTTACAGGGGGGACAGTACGATCCCTTGGCCTCCCGGTTCCGTCCCGGGGCGAAAGCCGTGGGATTTGCCCTCTACTTAGACGAGCTGGAGGCCCCGGCGGAGGACGGCGGCGCGGAGATGATCAACGTGGCCCTGCCCAAAGGACGCCTGGGGGATCAGGTATACAGCCTCCTGGCCGGGGCGGGCTACGGGGCCTCCCAGTCCTACGGGGACAGCCGCCGTCTGGTGGTGGAGAACCCCCAGGCGGGGATCCGGTACTTTCTGGTGAAGCCCAGCGACGTGGCGATTTACGTGGAGCACGGCGCGGCGGATGTGGGCATTGTGGGCAAGGACATTTTGGAGGAACACCATCCGGATGTGTATGAACTGCTGGACACGGGCCTGGGCAAATGCCGGATGTGCGTGGCGGGTCCGGCGGACTTCCGGGACGATCCGGACCGGGTGCTGCGGGTGGCCACCAAGTTTGTCCACATCGCCAAGGGCCACTACGCCGCCAAGGGGCGGGAGATTGACGTGATCAAGCTCCACGGATCCATTGAGCTGGCCCCCCTGCTGGGACTCAGCGACGTGATCGTGGACATCGTGGAGACGGGCACCACCCTGCGGGAAAACGGCCTTGCGGTGCTGGAAGAATTTTTACCTGTCTCCGCACGGCTCATTGCCAACCGGTCCGGATACCGGTTCAAGCGGGGGGCCATTGACGCCCTGGTGGAGAAATTGAAGGAGGCGGCGAAACTGTGATACCGATTTTGCCTTTGCGGGACGCGGGGGACCTGTTCCGCCGGGAAGTAGGCGTGGATCCGGAGGTAGAGGCCCGGGTGGAGGCGATTCTGGGGGAGGTCCGGAGGCGTGGGGACGCCGCGCTGCGGGAGTACACCCGGACCTTTGACGGGCCGGATTTGGAACAGGCGGAACTGCCGCAGGAGGCTTTGGAGCGGGCCTATGACTCCCTGGGCGAGTCCTTTCAGGAGACGCTTCTGGCGGCGTCGGCCAACATTGAGCGGTTCCACGAGAGGCAGCTGCCCCGGGACTATGTGGTGACAGACACCCCCGGCGTGGTGATGGGACTGCGGCATCTGCCCATTGAGCGGGTGGGCATCTGTGTACCCGGCAGTCCCACGGCCTTTCCCTCCACGATTTTGATGAACGTGATCCCCGCCGTGATTGCGGGGGTGAAAGAGATTTTGATCGCCACCCCGCCGGAGCCGGACGGCAGCGTCAGTGCGGCGGCTCTGGGGGCGGCGTATATCGCGGCGGAGCGGGTCCGGGTGTTCCGCATGGGCGGGGCCCAGTCCGTGGCGGCCATGGCCTACGGCACGGAGACGGTTCCGGCGGTGGACAAGATTGTGGGCCCCGGGGGGGTGTACGTGGCGGCGGCCAAGCGGAAGGTCTCCGGCTTAGTGGGCATCGACATGATCGCCGGACCCAGCGAGATTCTGGTGATTGCGGACGCCCTGAGCAATCCTGGCTATGTGGCGGCGGATCTTCTGAGCCAGGCGGAGCACGACACCCACGCCGCCGCCGTGCTGGTGACGGACAGTGTGCCCCTGGCGGAGGCGGTGCAGAGGGAACTGGAACGGCAGATTCTTCTCCTGCCCCGGCGGGAGATTGCGGAGGCGTCCCTGCGGAGCAACGGGAAGATTCTGCTGGCGGAGAATCTGACGGAGGCGGCGGAGACAGCCAACCGGCTGGCCCCGGAGCATTTGGAACTGTGCGTGGCGGATCCCTTTGCCCTGCTGCCCCGGATCCGGAACGCGGGCAGCGTGTTTTTGGGCCGCAGCGCCCCGGAGGCCCTGGGGGACTACTTCGCCGGACCCAACCACACCCTGCCCACCTCCGGCACCGCCCGGTTTTCCGGACCCCTCAGCGTGGACGACTTTCTCAAGAAGAGCAGTTTTCTCTACTACACCTCCGACGCCCTGGCGGACGTGTCGGAGGGCATCATGGATTTCGCGGAGCGGGAGGGCCTTCACGCCCATGCCCGATCCGTAGGAATCCGGACGGGAAAGGAGAAATGATTCATGGCACGGTTTCTCTCTCCGGAGGCGGAGGTTTTGGCCCCTTACGCCCCCGGCGAACAGCCCCAGGACAGGCAGTACTTGAAGTTAAACACCAACGAGAGCCCCTTCCCCCCGTCGCCGAAAGTATGGCAGGCGCTGACAGAGGCGGAAGTGGAGCGGCTGAACCTGTACCCGGACCCGGACTGCGGCCCTCTGCTGGACGCCATCGCAAAGCGGTATGACTTAAGCCGGGAGAACGTGATTGCGGGGAACGGGTCCGATGAGATTCTGGCCTTTGCCTTCCGGGCCTTCTGCGGCAGGGGCATCGGTGTCGCCTACGCGGATGTGACTTACGGGTTTTACAAGTCCCAGGCGGCCCTGTTCGGCCTAAACGCCACCGTGATCCCGCTGCGGCAGGACTTTACCCTGGCGGTGGAGGACTATTTGGACTTCCCCGGCACGGTGGTGATCGCCAACCCCAACGCTCCCACGGGCCTGGCCCTGCCCCGGGATGCCTTCCGTCCCCTGCTGGAAGCGGATCCCCAACGGGTGGTGATTCTGGACGAGGCCTATGTGGACTTTGGCGCGGAGAGCTGCGCCCCCCTGATCCGGGAGTACGACAACCTGCTGGTGGTCCAGACCTTTTCCAAGAGCCGGTCCCTGGCCGGGGGACGGGTGGGCTTTGCCCTGGGAAGCCCGGAGTTGATTGCCGGACTGAACCGGGTGAAGTACAGCTTCCACCCCTACAACGTGAACCGGCTGTCCCTTCTGGCGGGAGCCGCCGCCATGGGGGACGGAGACTATTTCCGTGCCTGTACGGAGGCCATTCAGGAGAGCCGGGGATGGTTCACGGCGGAACTTGAAAAGCTGGGCTTCACGGTGCTGCATTCCCGGACGAATTTTGTCTTTGCCAAACACGAGGCCCTTCCCAACGGCGCGACGTACCGGGAACTAAAGGCCCGGGGCATTCTGGTCCGCTGGTTTGACGCCCCCCGGATCCGGGACTATGCCCGGATCACCATCGGCAAAAGGGAGGACATGGAGGTTTTGGCGGATACCCTAAAAGAACTGGTAAGCATGAAAAGGGAATCCCGTTGACCTATCAGGAATTTCAAGAGAAGGAGGGAGGAGCCATGCGGACATCCACAGTG
This sequence comes from uncultured Oscillibacter sp., assembly GCA_905234565.1. Taxonomy (GTDB): domain Bacteria; phylum Bacillota; class Clostridia; order Oscillospirales; family Oscillospiraceae; genus Oscillibacter. The sequence continues at coordinate 96,897 of CAJOHW010000015.1, forward strand.
GCCCGGAATACCAAGGAGACCCAGATTCACCTGTCCTTAGAGCTGGACGGCTCCGGAAAGGGGTCCATTGACACGGGCTGTGGCTTTTTGAACCATATGCTGGAACTGTTCGCCCGCCACGGGGACTTTGACCTGTCCGTGGCCTGCCACGGCGACACGGAGGTGGATTACCACCACACGGTGGAGGACATCGGCATCTGTCTGGGGCTGGCTTTTACGGAGACCCTGGGAGACAAGCGGGGGATTCTGCGCTATGGACAGTTCCTTCTGCCCATGGACGAGACGCTGGTGCTGTGCGCGGTGGATCTCTCCGGGCGCAGTTTCCTGGGCTGGGCCGTGGATCTCCCCGCCGCGAAGGTAGGGGACTTTGACACGGAACTGGCGAAGGAGTTCTGGCTGGCCTTTGTGCGCAACTGTCCCGCCGCCGTCCATATCCGCCAGATGGCGGGGGAGAACACCCACCACATCTTAGAGGCGGTGTTTAAGGGCATGGGCCGGACCTTGCGCATGGCGTCGGACCCGGATTACCGGCATTTAGGGGAGATCCCCAGTACCAAGGGAGTGCTGTGACGTGACGGCGATTGTAGATTACGGCGTAGGGAACCTGTTTTCCCTGGCGTCCAGTTTCCACGCCCTGGGGGCGGAGACGGAGGTGACGCCGGATCCGGACCGCCTCCGTCAGGCGGACCGGATTGTCCTCCCCGGGGTGGGGGCCTTTGGGGACGCCATGGAGAAACTCCGTCAGGCGGAACTGATTCCGGTTTTGCGGGAGATGGCGGCGGAGAAGCCCTTTCTGGGTATCTGCTTAGGAATGCAGCTGCTCTTTGACAAGAGCTGTGAATACGGCGAGCACGTAGGATTGGGCCTGATTCCCGGACGGGTGGAGCCGTTAGGCCCGGATCTGGGGGACCCGTCGTTGAAAGTTCCCCATATGGGCTGGAACAGCTTAGAACAGGTCCGGCCGGACCCCTTTTTCCGCTATGTCCGGGGCGGGGAGTACGTGTACTACGTCCACAGCTTCTACGCCAAGGACTGTCAGGACAGCACCCTTGCGCTGTCCCGGTACGGAGACGCGGCAGTGACCGGGGTAGTGCGCCGGGGAAACGTGTGGGGTACCCAGTTCCACCCGGAGAAGTCCGGGGACACGGGGCTGCGGCTGCTGAAAGCCTTCTTAGAGATGGGGGAGCGGTATGGCGAAAATGGAGTATAAAACGGAACACTTTGGCTGTATGTTCTCCACGGCGGGGGGCATCCGCGCAAAGATCCAGGAGATTGCCGACCGGAACGCCGCGGAGGGCTGGACCCTCCACTCCTGGCAGATTCCCGGGGCCACGGCGTCCTTCTGCGTCATGGTTTTTTCCAGGGAGGGCGCCTCATGAAGATCTTTCCCGCCATTGACCTGTCCAAGGGGCAGGTGGTCCGCCTTTACCAAGGGGACTACGGCAAAAAGACGGTGTACAGGGAGGACCCCTGCGCCGTGGCCCGGGAGTTCTCGGACGCCGGGGCCAAATACCTCCATGTGGTGGACCTGGACGGGGCGAAAAACGGCACCGCCGCCAATTTCTCCTCCATCGCGGCCCTGGCCGCCCAAGGGGGCCTCTATATGGAGGTAGGCGGCGGCATCCGGACGGAGGAGCGGATCCGGGCCTACCTGAATCTGGGCGTGAACCGCTGCATTTTGGGCACGATTGCGGTGCAGGATTTCGCCTTTACGGCCCGGATGGCGGAGAAGTACGGGGACAAAATCGCCGTAGGCGTAGACGCCCGGGACGGCTTTGTGGCGGTGAAGGGCTGGACGGAACTGTCGGCGCTGCGGGGGGTGGATTTCTGCCGCCGTCTGGCGGAGGCGGGGGTCCAGGCCGTCATCTACACGGACATCAGCCGGGACGGGGCGGAGCGGGGCACGAACCTGCCCCTGTACGAGGAACTGGTTCAGATTCCAGGGCTGGAGATCACGGCCTCCGGCGGCGTCAGTTCCTTAGAGGAACTGCGGATTCTGCGCCGCCAGGGAGTCCACGCGGCGATTCTGGGCAAGGCCCTGTACACCGGGCGTCTGGACCTGGGGACGGTACTCAAGGAGGACGGGCTGTGTTAGCGAAACGGATCATTCCCTGTCTGGACGTGAAAGACGGACGGGTGGTAAAGGGCACCAACTTCGCGGGACTGCGGGATATGGCGGATCCGGTGGAGATGGCCCGGTTCTACAACAGCGCCGGGGCGGATGAACTGGTGTTCTACGACATCACCGCGTCGGCGGAGGGGCGGAACCTGTTCACGGACATTCTGCGCCGGACGGCCTCCCAGGTGTTCATCCCCCTGACCGTAGGCGGCGGCATCCGGACCGTGGCGGATTTTGACCGGGTGCTCAAATGCGGCGCGGACAAGGTCAGCGTCAACTCCGGGGCCATTGCCAACCCGTCGCTGATCGCCCAGGCGGCGAAGAAGTACGGGGATCAGTGCGTGGTGCTGTCCATGGACGTAAAGCGGGTGGACGGACAGTTCCGGGTCTTTGCCAAAGGGGGCCGGGAGGACACGGGGCTGGACGCCCTGGAGTGGGCGGTCCGGGGCGTAGGGGACGGAGCCGGGGAGATCGTGCTGAACTCCATCGACACCGACGGCGTGAAGGGGGGCTTTGACCTGCCCATGCTGGACGCCTTGGCATCCCGGGTCCGGGTGCCCATTATCGCCAGCGGCGGCGCGGGGACCATGGAGGATTTCGTGGAACTGTTCCGGCATCCCGGCATGGACGCGGGGCTTGCGGCGTCCATTTTCCACACCCGGCAGGTGGAGATCGGGGACCTGAAACGCTTTCTGCGCCAGCGCGGCGTGGAGGTAAGGATTTAGAGCGGGGCTGTC
>CAJOHW010000016.1:0-32347 GCA_905234565.1 uncultured Oscillibacter sp.
AAACGCTTACTTTGCCCGCTGGCCCTGCTGTTCCTTGGCCCGGATCTCCCGCATGGCATCCCGGTGGGACAGGTTGATGCGGCCCTTCTCGTCGATCTCCATGACCTTGACCCACATCATGTCCCCCACCTTGCAGGCGTCCTCCACCCGCTCGATCCGGTGGTCCGCCAGACGGGAGATGTGGACCAGGCCGTCCTTGCCGGGAGCCAGTTCCACGAAGGCCCCGAAAGCCATGAGCCGCACCACCCGGCCATAGTACAGGGAACCCACCTGGGGCACAAAGACGATGTCCTCAATGAACTTCTTGGCGGCGTCGCACCCGGCGGCGTCGGCGCAGGCGATATAGATGGAGCCGTCCTCGTTGATGTCGATTTTCGCCCCGGTGTCCGCCGTGATCTTCTGAATCACGCTGCCGCCCTTACCGATGACCTCCCGGATCTTCTCCGGGTCGATGTGCATGGTCACCATCTTGGGGGCGAACCGGGAGACTTCCTTCCTGGGCTCCGCAATGGCGGGGAGCATGATCTGGTCCAGGATCTCACACCGGGCGTCATAGGTGATGTCCAAAGCGTTGCGGATGATCTCCATGGTGAGGCCGTCGTTTTTCAGGTCCATTTGAATGGCGGTGATGCCCTTCTTGGTGCCCGCCACCTTGAAGTCCATCTCCCCGTGGAAGTCCTCCACCCCCTGGATGTCGATGAAGGTGGTGAAGGAGCCGTCGTCGTCCTGGATGAGGCCGCAGGAGATCCCGGCCACAGGGGCGGTAATGGGAACTCCGGCGTCCATAAGGGCCAGGGTGGAACCGCAGACAGAACCCTGCGAGGTGGAACCGTTGGAGGAGAGCACCTCGCTGACCACCCGAATGGCGTAGGGGAAGGTATCCGTGTCCGGCAGGACGGGGAGCAGGGCACGTTCCGCAAGAGCGCCGTGGCCAATCTCCCGCCGTCCCGGGGACCGGGCGGGCTTCGCCTCACCTACGGAGTAGGCGGGGAAGTTGTAGTGGTGCATATACCGTTTTTCCGTGTCCTCCCAGATGTTGTCCAGCTTTTGGTTCCCCGCCAGGGTATCCAGGGTGGCGATGGACAGCACCTGGGTCTGTCCCCGGGTAAAGAGACCGGAGCCGTGGACCCGGGGCAGGATCCCCACTTCCGCCGCTAAGGGACGGATCTCGTTTTTGGCCCGACCGTCCACCCGGTGGCCCTCTAAGAGCCAGGCCTTGACGATCTTCTTTTGCAGCTTATAAGTGAATTCTTCCAGATACTGTTCCAGTTCCGGGTGGGTGTCCTGGTAACGCTCCAGCCACTTGGCTACCATGGCGTTCCAGCGCTCCTCCCGGACGTTTTTGTCGTCCGTATCCATGGCGGCTTTCGCCTCGTCCAGGTACTCCGCCACGATGGCGTCAAACAGTTCCTGATCGAAGGCGGCGTGGGGATAGTCGAACTTAGGCTTGCCCACCTCCGCCACCATGCGGTTGATAAGCTCCACCTGCTTCTGGTTCTCCTCATGGGCCATTTGAATGGCCCGGAACATGGTGTCGTTGTCCACCTGATTGGCCCCGGCCTCGATCATGACCACTTTCTTTCCCGTGGACACCACGGTCACGTCCAAGTCGGAGACTTTGCGCTGTTCACTGTTGGGGTTCAGCACCAGCTGTCCGTCCACCAGGCCCACTTTCAGGGCGCCCACCGGGCCGTTCCAGGGGATATCGGAAATCGCCAGGGCGGCGGAGGTGCCGATGAGGGCGGCGATCTCCGGGGAGCAGTCGTGTTCCACGCTCATGACCGTAGCCATGACGGACACATCGTTGCGGAAGTCGGAGGGGAACAGGGGGCGGATAGGCCGGTCAATGACCCGGGCAGTGAGAATGGCCTTCTCCGTGGGACGGCCCTCCCGGCGGGTGAAACTGCCGGGGATACGGCCTACGGAGTAGAGCTTCTCCTCAAAATCCACGCTCATGGGGAAGAAGTCGATGCCCTCCCGGGGCCGGGGGGCGGCGGTGACGCACACCAGCACCCGGGTGTCGCCGTAGCCCACCATGACGGCGCCGTTGGCAAGTTCCGCCAGCTTGCCCACTTCCAGGGTCAAAGGCCGGCCCGCCAGGTCCATCTCATATTTTCTCTGGTTGGGGAAGGTTCTGTGTTTGATAATCGTTGCCATGGAGATCCTCCTGTAAAGTAGAATTTCCGCCGCCCTTCCACAGCCGCCTTTTCGTATTTGAAACCGGGTCCGATGCGTCGGACAGCGTGCCTTGGTTCAGGCCCGGTTTCAAACACAAAAAGGTACGGATGCCCGGAAAGACGGGGTTGAGAACAAAGGATAAGGATTCGCGGAACGGGACGGCGGAAGCGCTTTCCGCCGTCCCGTTGAAACTGTGGCTGATAACCGTGGGAAAATGCTTACTTGCGGATGCCCAGTTTCGCAATCAGGGCGCGGTAGCGCTCAATGTCCTTGCGCTGGAGGTAGTCCAGCAGACTCCGGCGCTTGCCCACCATCTTCAACAGGCCCCGGTTGGAGTGCTTGTCCTGGGGATTGCGGCGCATATGCTCCGTGAGCACATTGATACGCTCGGTGAGAATGGCCACCTGGACCTCCGGGGAACCGGTGTCCTTGTCGTGGGTCTTGTTGGCGTCGATGATAGCGGTTTTCTGCTCTTTGCGCAGCATGGGAAAGTCCACCTTTCTGAATCATATTTCCGCGAAGCCGCGTCCCGGGACAGAGTGGGATCCGCGAAACGCAGCTCTGGGTTCCTGCGCGGTTACGAAACGCGCATGACGGATCATATCACAACTTGGACGGGTTGTAAAGTAAAAAATTGAACTACGGGGAGAAGAAAAAGACAGCGTGAAACGCCGGAGAAGCAAAAGCCTCTCCGGCGCTTGTACGTGACAAATTGATCCCGGTTTTTTCGGGTATGTGCGTACTTATCCCCTGGGCACCCGGTTTTGCAGGGCTTCCAGCACCTCATAGCGCTCCATCTGCACGGACTTGTTCATCTGCAGGGCGTCCTCAATGGGATGCTCCACGATCTTTCCGGCAGAGGTGCCGATGATAACATTGGGACGGCCCTCCGCAATGGCCCGGACCGCGCAGTATCCCATACGGCTGGCCACTTCACGGTCCCGGGCGGAGGGCTTTCCGCCCCGCTGGAGATGCCCCAGCACCGTCACCGTGGGCTTGATGCCGATGGCCTCCTGCACCTTGGCCCCCAGGTCGAAGGTGGTCTTAATCTCCTCGCCCATCTTCCGGTCCATGCACACGCCCTCGGCCACCACCACCATAAAGTGGGTGTTGCCCACCAGCCGGGCCTGCCGGATGGGTTCGATGAGATCCCGCTCAAAGTCCAGATCCCGCTCCGGCAGCAACACTGCCGTAGCGCCTACGCTGATGCCCACATACAGGGCCAGGAATCCCGCCCGGCGGCCCATGACTTCCACCAGAGAGCAGCGCTCATGAGAGGACATGGTGTCCCGCAGCCGGTCCACACAGGTGATGGCGGTGTTGCAGGCGGTGTCAAAGCCGATGGTATAGTTGGAGCAGCCCACATCGTTGTCGATGGTGGCGGGGATCCCCACCACGGGCACTCCCAGGCGGGACAGTTCCAGGCCCCCCCGGAAGGTGCCGTCGCCGCCGATGGCGATCACGGCGTCCAGCCCCAGGAGGCGGCAGGTCCGCACGGCGTGCCGACGCCCCTCCTCCGTCATAAACTCCTCGCTGCGGGCGGTATACAGCACCGTGCCGCCCCGGGACAGGATGTGGCTGACCTCCTGGCCGTGCATGACCACGAAGTCGCTGTTGATGAGGCCGTTCCAGCCCCGCCGGATGCCCACGCACTCAATGCCCCGGGTGATGCAGGCCCGGACCACTGCCCGGACCGCCGCGTTCATGCCCGGCGCGTCCCCGCCGCTGGTCAGTACCCCAACGCGCCGGATGCCGCTGGGATTGCCCCGGATGTCCTCGATCCTCGTGATTTCCTCGCTCATTCATAACTCCCCTTCCGTTGAATCAGCCGGATTCCTCCGGATTCTCTTCGCGCTTTTGCCTTGCGTGCGGAGGATAGCAGGACTTGCGCAAGTCCTTATCCCCTCTGTTCCGTGGGATCGGCCTCCGTGGGGCTGGGAACCGGGTGTTCCTTCTGGGCCACAATCGTGCGGATCAGTTCCACCGTGCCTCCCAGGCCAAGGGAACTGGAATTCAGGCAGAAGTCATAGCTCTCCACCGCCCCCCACCGCTGGGAGGAGTAGTACTCATAGTAGGAGGCCCGCCGACGGTCCGTCTTTTGAATCAGGACCCGGGCCTTTTCCGGCGTCAGATTCTGCCGTTTGGCAACCCGCGCCACCCGGTCTTTCATGGGGGCGGAGATAAAGAGGCTCAGGAGGTTGGGATCGTCCGCCAGGGCATAGTCCGCGCAGCGGCCGATAATGACGCAGGGGCCCTGGGACGCCAGCTGCCGGACTGTGTCGAACGTAGCCAGATACACCTGCTGTTCCAAAGAATCCCCCGCGCCGGTGCCGGGCAGGGAGAAGATGTAGGAGTCCATGGCGATGGAGTACAGCAGGCTCTTGGGACGCTCGTCGAAACTCTCGAAGATCTTCTCGGACAGGCCGCTCTTTTTCGCGGCCTCCTTCATCAGTTCCTTGTCATAGCAGGGGATTTGCAGTTCCTTGGCCACGCGGATGCCGATTTCCTTGCCGCCGCTGCCAAACTGCCGTCCAATGGTGATGACCGTGTTCATCCTTGGAAACCTCCTTCTCTCCATGTTATACTCGTGAGCGATAAGATTTACCTTCAGTTGCCGTGCCAGTGACCTAAAACGCGGCAAATCTTAAAGAGCGCGAGTAGAAAAGGGCGCGGGGAAAAACCTCAGCCCGCCGCGAACTCCCGGATCCCCGCGATGGTACGCTCGTACTGGGCTTTCAGTTCCGCGAACCGCCGGTCCAGTTCCTCCGGGGACATGGAGGGGGTGTGTCCGGGACGGAATTCCTCCGCGATGTCGCTGGCCATTTGAGACAGGCGGTCAAACCCTAAATTGGCGCTGACGCCTTTCAGGGCGTGGGCCCCCTCAAACATCCCCGCGGGGTCCCCGGCCTCTTTGGCCGCCAGGAGCTTGTCACAGGACTTCTCGTCCAAAAATTTCACCACAAATTTTCCGATCAGGCGGTCCATCTGCAAAATTTTCTTGGCGCTGTCGTAATTCCCGCCGATGTTCTCATACAGTTCCTGGGTTGTCATGGCAATTCCTCCACATTCTCCGGACAGAACCCTTCCGGATCCTCCCCTTGTATTTACGCGCAATGGGCGGCCAGATATTCCTCAAACTCCCGCCCCGGCAGGGGTTTGGAGTAATAGTACCCCTGGATGTAGTCGCAGCCCAGCACCTTCAGCGCGGAGACCTGTTCCGCCGTCTCCACGCCCTCCGCCACGGTTTTCAGACGCATACCGTCCGCCAGGAGCGTAGCGAACCGGAGGATGCCGTAGTCATGGGTGGCGGTGGCCTGACGGATGATGCTCATATCCAGTTTCATCACGTCCAGGGTCAGGGTGTTCAGGGACGTGAGGGAGGAGTATCCGGAGCCGAAGTCGTCCAGTTCAATGATAAAGCCGTTGTTGTGCAGGTCTTCCAGAGTTTTCGCAATCCGCCCGGGGTTGTCCCCGTAGATGGACTCCGTCAGCTCAATGTGCAGCAGGGAGTGGTCCAGCTCATACCGGTCCGCCAAAGCCGCGATGTGCCCCGCAAGATCCGGCACCTCAAAGTCCATACGGGAGACGTTCACGGAGATAGGCACCGCCTTAAATCCGCCGTCCAGCAGACGCCGCAGCTCCCGGCACACCTCCTCCCAGATGTAGAAGTCCAGGCGGGTGATAAAGCCGTTGCGCTCAAAGAGGGGGATGAACATTCCGGGGCTGATGAAGCCCAGCTGGGGGTGGATCCAGCGGACAAGGGCCTCCGCGCCTCCGGTGGTGTCCGTGGCCAGGCTGTGCTTGGGCTGGTAATAGATCTGGAACTCCCCGTTCTGGATGGCGGGCTCCGCGTACTCCACGATCTGATGCTCTTGCAGCTGAATGCGGCGCATTTCGTCGTCATACACCGCCACGCTGACGTTGAAGCGGCCCTTGATCCGCCGCAGGGCCAGGGTGGCGTGGTCGCAGCTGCCGGACACCGGGGTGTCCCGGTCGATGTCCTGGATCACGCCGTATTTCAGGTTGAAGTGGATGGGCTGGCCCTCCTGCAAATCCGCTTGCAGCAGTTCCCGCCAGTCCCCCTCCTGGTGCTCCGCCAGAAACGCGAACACGTCCGGCCCAATCCGCCCGCCAAACACCACGCCGGGGATGATCCCGGGGACCTTTTCGGCTAAGTACCGCAGGAAGTTGTCGCACTGGTCCCGGCCGTAGTGCTCGTTCAGGGTGCGGAAGTTGTCCACGTCGCTGCACACGATGTCGTAGTGCTTGTCCCCATTGCCTTGGAGCAGCAGTTCCACATTGTGGAAGAAGAACTCCTTGCTGTAAAGGCCCGTCAGGCTGTCCCGTTCCAAGCGGTTGAGCATGGCGGCGGATTCCCGCAGACGGATGACGCTCTTGATGCGGTTTTTCACCACCTCGATGTTGTAGGGTTTCGTCACGAAGTCCGTGGCCCCCATTTCCAGGCAGTGGATCTCGTCGTCCACAGAGTCGCTGGCGGTCATCATAATCACGGGCACAGAGTCAAACCGCCCGTCCTTCTGCCGCCGTTCCAAAAACTCAAAGCCATCGCACACCGGCATATACACGTCCAGCAGCACCGCGGAGACCTTGCCGTTGGCCTCCTCCAAGCGCTGCAATCCCACCAGGCCGTTTTCCGCTTGAAGAACCTCAAACTCGTCCATCAGGAGATCGCACAGGATCTCCCGGTTCATCTCGTTGTCCTCCACCACCAGGACGGTCCGCATTTCAGAAAAACTGTCCATCTTTTACCAGCCCTCCCGTTTTTTACCCGCGCTCTTAAAAGATTTGCCACATTTCAAGTCACTGGCACCGCACCTGATGGGAAATCTTATCGTTCTTACCGTTCACAAGTATTGAGCCGTCTGCCGTCCCACAGGAAAGCCGCTGCGCGGCAAACATATTGGCAACAAGTATACCCCATCTTCTCCCAAAATGCAAGCCACTCTTTCGCTTTTCCCTCCCCTTTCCCTGCAAAAAGTTTCGGCGTTCCTCTATCGTGGAAAAAACAGAAAAGCAACACGGGACACGCCGCTTTGACAGCATCGCGTCCCGTGTTAAAAAATACCTCTTTGGATTTGCTTTTACAGATGCCGGTCCGCCGCTTTCAGGCGGTTCATGGCCCGGGACAGATTGGCCTGGGTCTGCAAGTACTCCTGCCAGCTCTGCTTGTGGAGCAGTTCTTCCCGGGCCTGTTCCGCCGCACGGCGGGCCCGGGCCAGGTCGATCTCGTCCGGACGCTCGGCGCTGTCCACCAGCACCAGCACGTCGTTCTCCTTCACCCGGACCAGGCCGTGGCTCACCAGGGCCGTCAGCTGTTCCCCGTCCTCTTTCGTATAGCGCACCTCTCCCGGCACCACCGCCGTCACCAGGGGCACATGGCGGGCCAGAATCCCCACATCGCCGTCGATGGTGGGCAGTACCAGGGACACACAGGGGCCCTGATAGAAATTCCGGTCCGCTGAGAGGATGTGTACCTGGAACACCTCCGCCATTACGCGGCCTCCATGGCCTTGGCCTTTTTCAGCGCGTCCTCAATGGTGCCCACGTTGTAGAACGCCGCCTCCGGGTAGTCGTCCATTCTGCCGTCCAGAATGGCCTCAAAGCCCTCCAGGGTATCCGGCAGTTTCACGTAGGCCCCGGGGATGCCGGTGAACTTCTCGCCTACGTGGAAGGGCTGGGACAGGAAGCGCTTGATCTTTCTGGCCCGGTACACCACTTCCTTGTCCGCCGCGCTGAGCTCGTCCATGCCTAAGATGGCGATGATGTCCTGTAACTCCCGGTACTTTTGCAGCATCTCCTGAACCCGCCGGGCGATGGAGTAGTGCTTCTCCCCCACGGTGTCCGCCTGCAAAATCCGGGACGTGGATCCCAGGGGATCCACCGCCGGGTAAATGCCCTCCTCCACGATTTTCCGGCTCAATACCGTGGTGGCGTCCAGGTGGGTAAAGGTGGCCGCCGTGGCGGGGTCCGTCAGGTCGTCCGCCGGCACGTAGACCGCCTGGACGGAGGTGATGGATCCCTCCTTGGTGGACGTGATCCGCTCTTGGAGTTCGCCCATCTCGTTGGCCAGGGTGGGCTGGTAGCCCACGGCGGAGGGCATCCGTCCCAGGAGGGTGGACACCTCGCTGCCCGCCTGGACGAAGCGGAAGATGTTGTCGATGAACAGCAGCACGTCCCGGTGCTCCTGGTCCCGGAAGTACTCCGCCATAGTGAGGCCCGACAGAGGCACCCGCATCCGGACACCCGGGGACTCGTTCATCTGCCCGAACACCAGGGCGGTCCGGCCAATGACGCCGCTCTCCCGCATCTCCCGCCAGAGGTCGTTGCCCTCCCGGCTCCGCTCGCCTACGCCCGTGAAAATGGAGTAGCCGTCGTGCTCCATGGCCACGTTGTGGATCAGTTCCTGAATCAGCACGGTCTTGCCCACGCCCGCGCCGCCGAACAGGCCCACCTTGCCTCCCCGGGCATAGGGGGCCAGCAGGTCGATGACCTTGATCCCCGTCTCCAAAATCTCCACGGAGGGGTTCTGCTGGTCAAAGCCCGGGGGCTTGCGGTAAATGCTCATGCGGGGGGCGTCCTCCGGCACCGGGTCCCCGCCGTCGATGGGGTCCCCCAGCACGTTGAACATCCGGCCCAGGGTCGCGTTCCCCACGGGCACGGACACGGAGTGTCCCGGGGCCTCCACTTCCATGCCCCGGCGCAGGCCCTCGCTGCCGGAGAACAGCACGCAGCGCACGCAGTCCCCGCCGATGTGCTGGCTGGCCTCCATGACCCGGGGATGCTCCTCCAGGGTCCGCAGAATCTCCCGAATCCGGGGCAGCTTCCCCGTCTCAAACCGCACGTCCACCACAGGCCCGGAGACCTGCACAATGATGCCCGTATTCTTCTTGTTTTCGCCGCCCGCGTTCAAGAGCGTGCCTCCTTCCTGTTCCTCTGGGCCCTGGCCCCGGCGGAGATCTCCGTGATCTCCTGGGTGATGGCCCCCTGGCGCTCCCGGTTCAGCTGAAGGGACAGGGTGCCCAGCAGTTCGTCCGCGTTGCGCCCCGCCGCGTCCATGGCGGACACCCGGGCGTTTTGTTCGCAGCAGAAGCTGTCCACCAGGGTGCTGTAAAGGAATCCGCTGATATAACTGCGCATGGCCGCCGCCAGTACCGCCTCCGCCGAGGGCAGGAACTCAAAGACCTCCTTCTCCCCGCCCTGGAAGGGATCCCGTTCCAGGGGCAGGAGGCGGTTCACCTGGGCGGTGGAGCTCAGGGAGCTTTTCATGTCCGTGTACACCGCCACGATCTCGTTGAGTTCCTTTTGATCGTAGAGATCCAACAGGGTGGTACACATATTCCGCGCCCGGTCCAGGTTGGGATCCTGGGCGGTGTAAAGGAAATCCGGCTCCGTGGGCACCTTCCGCATCCGGAAGTGCCGCCGTCCGAACTCCCCCACCACGAACAGTCTCGCCCCGGGCTTTTCTTTCACAATGGCCTCCGCCTGGCGGATAGCGTTCATGTTGTAGGACCCGGCCAGGCCCTTGTCCGCCGTCACCAGCAGAATCCCGCACACGCCGTCTTTGGGCAGGGTGCCGTCGGGATTGAGGAAGTAGCGGCTCTCCGCGTTCTCGTCGCACCGGAACACCCGGGCGGCCTCGGCGCGCATGGCGTCGAAATAGGGGCGGGTACGGTCCAGGGCCTCCCGGGCGTGGCGGAGCTTCGTGGAGGCCACCAGATACATGGCGTTGGTGATCTTCCGGGTCTCCCGCACGCCCTCAATCCGGGCCTTGATCTCCCTGACGCTGGCCATCAGGCGCCGCCTCCCTTGCGGCGGTCGCCTCCTTTACGGCGGTCCTCTCCGGAGCGGCGCTCAACGCCGCCCGGCGGCGGGGCGTTGGACACCCGCCGGTCCCCTTTGGCCTCCCGGCGGTCTCCGCCGCTGCGGCGCTCCGGTCCGCCCTCCGCCAGACGCTCCAAATACTCCTGGGCGCAGCGTTTCGCCGTCTCCAAGAGCTTGTCCCGGTCCTGGTCCGTCAGCTTGCCGTTGCGGTCGATGCGGCGGCACACGTCCCCGTTCTCCCGCTCCACCGTGTCCAAAAACGCCTTGCGGTAGTCCCCCAGGGCCTCCGGCGGGATCCGCTCCATGGTGTGGGCCAGGGCCGCCACCAGAAGGGCCACCTGCCGGTGGCGGGAGAGGGGGGCGTACTGGTTCTGGCGCAGAAGCATCATGAGCCCCTGGCCGTAGGCCAGCTGACGCTTGGTGGCCTCGTCCAAGTCGCTTGCGAACTGGGTAAAGACCTCCATCTCCCGGTACTGGGCCAGATCCAGCCGCAGAGAGCCGGAGGACTGCTTCATGGCTTTCGTCTGGGCGTCGCCGCCGACACGGGAGACAGACAGGCCCACGTTCACCGCCGGACGCTGTCCGGAGAAGAACAGGCTGCTCTCCAAATAGATCTGCCCGTCGGTAATGGAGATGACGTTGGTGGGGATATAGGCGGACACGTCCCCGGACTGGGTCTCGATGATGGGCAGGGCGGTCATGCTGCCGCCGCCCAGCTCGTCACACAGGTGGGCGGACCGCTCCAGGAGCCGGGAGTGGAGATAGAACACGTCCCCGGGGAAGGCCTCCCGTCCGGGGGACCGCTCCAAAAGCAGGCTCAGGGCACGGTAGGCAATGGCGTGCTTGCTCAGATCGTCATAGACGATGAGCACGTCACGGCCCATGTACATGAAGTGCTCTCCCAGGGCGCACCCGGCGTAGGGGGCGATGTACTGCTCTGACGCCGGGGCGCTGGCGGGGGCGTTGATGATGATGGTGTAGTCCATGGCCCCCTGGCGCTCCAAACTGGCGGCCAGCTGGGCCACGGAACTGGATTTCTGCCCGATGGCCACATAGATGCAGATGACCTTCTGGTCCTTCTGGTTCAGGATGGTGTCCAGGGCAATGGCGGTTTTGCCGGTCTGGCGGTCGCCGATGATCAGCTCCCGCTGGCCCCGGCCAATGGGGAACATGGAGTCGATGCACAAAATTCCCGTCTCCATGGGCTTGTCCACGGGCTGGCGCTCCAAAATCCCCGGGGCGGGGATCTCAATGGGGCGGTAGCCGTCGTGGGCGATGGGGCCCTTGCCGTCGATGGGTTCCCCCAGGGCGTTGACCACCCGGCCTAAGAACTGGATGCCCACAGGCATTCCGGCGGTTTTCCCCGTGCAGCGGACCACGCTGCCGGCGGTGATGGTGCCGTCGTCGTTAAAGAGGACGCAGCCCAAATCGTCCTCCCGCAGATCCTGGACCATGCCCCGGATGCCGCCGTCAAATTCCAGAACCTCCCCGTACTCCGCGTCCGGCAGGCCCTTGATCCGGGCGATGCCGTCGCCTACGGTCAGGACTTCGCCCCGGACCTCCCGGACCACTCCGGGGGTGAACTTCTCCATGGTCTCCCGCAGCAGGGGCAGGACATTCTGGGGGCCCGGGGCGATCTCCGCCATGCGCTCGTGGAACTGGCGCATCCGGCCCTCCAAACTCCAGTCGTACACGTCCGTGTCCACATGGAGCCGGAAGCCCCCCTCTAAATCCGGGGCCTCCTCCCACTCTAAGGGGACATCAAAGCCGTAGGTCCGGCGGATAAACGCCCCTACCCGGCGGCACTGTTCCTCCGTGGGCTTCCCGGGGCTTTGCAGCACCGCCCGGTGCTGTTGTGTCGTATTCACGTCTTGCCTCCGTCCCGTTCCGCTTCCGTCAGGAACCGGTCCAGCGCGTCCCCGCCGGAGCCGATCACCAGCTTCTCCACCATGCCTACCGCCAGGGCCCGGATCTCCTCATGGGCGTCGTCCAGAATCTTCTGGGTCCGCAGTTCCGCGGTTTTCCGGGCGGTGTTGATGATCTTCCGGGCCTCTTTCCGGGCCTCTTCCAGCTGCTGGCGCTTCTCCGCCTCCAACTCCTCGCTGGCTTGTTCCTTCATCTGCGTGATCTCCCGCCGGGCGTCCCGGATCATCTCCTCATACTGCCGGCGCAGGGATTCCGCCTGGGATTCATTCCGGGCGGCCTCGGCCTCCCGCTCGTCATACTGCGTCTTCCGCCAGGCCATGAAGTTCTTCACCGGCTTGTACAGCAGGAAGTACAGTCCACAGGCTAAAATGGCGAAATTCAGCAGGTGCAGCAGGATTTGCTGCCAGTCAATGTTCAGCGGCATTCCTTGCACCTGCCTTTACAGGACGAAGATGACCAGAATGACCACCAGCAGGGCGTAGATAATGGCCGTCTCAATAAAGACCAGGCCCAGCATTAAGGTCGTGCGGATTTTATCGTTGGCCTCCGGCTGCCGGGCGATGCCCTCCGCCGCCTTGCCGGTGGCAAGGCCCATGGCAAGAGCGCCGCCTGCGGCGGCAATGCCGATGGCGATGCCGCTGGCAATGGCCTTGCCGGACACCGTCTGCCCCTGGGCCGTATCCTGGGCGGCGATCACCATGGGGGCGTCCTCCTCCGACGTATCCCCGGCCCACGCGCTTACGCTCAGTCCCAGGGCCAGCACCAGCAATACCAGAAGCGCGAATACCTTTTTGCCTCTCATAACTCTCTTTCCTCCATTTTTTGAAAAAAATACATTCTTTTGCCCCGGAGCGCTTACGCCTCCGAAACTTCCTCATAATAGATGCCCACCAGCATGGTCAGAACATAGGTCTGCACCACCGCGTGGAGCAGGGTAAAAATGACGCCCACAATCACCGGCACCCCGTAGCGGAGGGCGGCGTAGTGATAGACCAGGTCCGTCACCAGCAGGCCGCTCAAAAGAGCGCCAAAGAGCCGGAAGCTCATGGAAATGGGCAGGGAAAACTCCTTCAAGGCCGCCTTGGCCCCCCGGAGCCCCGCGTGGCGTACGCCTCCAAAGACGATGACCAGATAGCTCAGGCAGCCCATGCAGATGGCGGCGTTTACGTCGCTCAAGGGCGCGGGCAGGGTCACGGACCGTCCGGTGGTGGTGACGGCCTGAAAGCCCAGAAGTTCAAAGAGAGTGCTGGCAAAGATGTACACCCCCGCCGCAAAGACGTAGGCCCCCACAAAGGTCCGCATCCCCGGGTCCGGCACCTTGGCCTGGCCGTCCAGGAGGCCCACAATGGTCTCCAACACCAGCTGGAACCGTCCCGGCACCACCTTCATCCGGGGGATCACGAAGATCCGAATCAGCAGCGCCGCCGCCAGGAGGATTCCCGTCACCGTCACCGCTGCCAGGAGGCCGGGATTCACTTCCTTGCCTCCGAAAAAGCGGATCCGGTTCACGTCATGGAGTACGGCGTCCCGCATAGCGGTCTGCACGTCCTCCTCCCCGTGGGCCCCGGGGACCATGCCGGAGAGCAGAAACAGTCCCACAATGATACAGCCCCACACGGCGCACTCCTTCTTGTGGGCCCCGATGAAGCCCGCAATGCCCCGGAGGATCCGGAAAAGCCCCCTTACGATGGCAGGGAACAGCCCGCCCAAGGCCCGGAGAACGCCTCCAATCCGGTCCGCTCCGCCGATCATCTGCTCCAGCACCAGTTGGAACCGCCCCGGCACCACTGTAAAGCGCGGAATCACCAGCACACGGATCCAGGCGGAAGCGGCCAGCAAAACCGCCGTCACCGTTACGGCAATCCGCAGGGAACCGCTCACCCTCCCGCCTCCTTATCCATGTACCCTCCGCTTTGCGGAGGCTCTCCTCCCGCCGCCTCTGACGGCAGGACGCCGGGGAGCCCCGGCGCGTTTTTTTCCGGTCTCATAACCATCCCCCTTGCCGCCTTTCGGTGCCTTTTTGTTCGCGTTCCTTCCGATTTGCCGCGTTACAGGCCGCTTACACGGCAAGGGACGGCAAAGCGTAGGCGCGCAAGACTGCGTGGATTCCGGCTGCCTGGTCCCCGAAAGGCAATTTGATGTAGATTATACCACTGCCCACATTTTTTTACAAGCCGTTTTTCTACAAACTTCTCCCCGGGTTTTTTTCAAAAGGGCTTGTAAAGATTGGAAGTCTCTGTTATACTGTATTTGTACTATTATAGGTATCGGTTGAGGCGGAGAGGAGGGACCGTCATGTTCAGCATCGGGGACTTTGTGGTGCATCCTATGCACGGAGCCGGGAAAATCGAGGACATTGTGGAGGAGAAAATTGCCGGGGTCAGAAAGGAATTCTACGTATTCAGTATGCCTGCCGGCGGCCTGGTGCTGAAAATTCCCACAGGCGGGGCCGGTTCCGCCGGAATCCGGTCCGTGATCAGCCAGGGAGAGGCGGACCGCCTGATGGAGGCCATCCCCGATCTGGCGGTGGAGTCCAACGCCAACTGGAACAAGCGCTATCAGGAAAATTTAAGCCGCATGAAAAGCGGGGACCTCTATGAGGTGGCCCGGGTGGTAAAGGCCCTGGTCCACCGGGAGCAGAAACGGGGGCTCTCCACCGGGGAGCGGAAAATGCTTTACAACGCCAAACAGATCATGATCTCCGAGATCGTGCTGGCCCAAAAGAGCGACTATGACGATGTAGAATCCCGGCTGATGCGCGCCATGCGCCAGAAGCCGCCCAAGGGAAAGGAGCCAAGCGTATGATCCCCTTCCTGCGCAGAAGAAAGCGCGTGTGTACCGCCCTGGTGCCGGCGGCGGGAGAGTCCCGGCGCATGGAGGGAGCGGCGAAACTGTTCCTGCGCCTGAACGGCGCGCCGGTGCTGGCCCGGACCCTGGTGGCCTTGCAGCTGGCCTCCCGGGTAGACGAGATCATCGTGGCGGTCCGGGAGGAGGACCTGGAAGCGGCCTCCCGGATCTGCAAGGAATACGCCATTACCAAGTGTCCCCAGGTCATTGTGGGCGGGGACACCCGGGTCAAATCCGTGCAGCTGGCGGCCATGGCCGCCCGGCGGGACGCGGATCTCCTGGCCGTCCACGACGGGGCCAGGCCCCTGGTGACCCCGGAACTCATCGACCGGGTCATTGAGGCCGCCGAAAAGTACGGCGCGGCGGCCCCCGCCGTGGCGGCAAAGGATACGGTGAAACGGATCAAACAGGACGGCACCGTGGACCGGACGTTGAACCGGTCCGCCCTGCGGTTGGTACAGACCCCCCAGGTCTTTGACGCGGATCTCTTGAAAGGAGCCTTGCAGTCCGCCATTGAGGCGGAGGCCCCCATTACGGACGACTGCTCCGCCGTGGAGCGCCTGGGCAAGGAAGTGCTTCTCATCGACGGGGAGGAGGAAAACCTGAAACTCACCACCCCCCTGGACCTGGTGCTGGCCCAGGCGGTGTTGGAGAAACGGATGGCCGGAGAATGACAACTTTACGCATCGGGCACGGATACGATGTCCACCGGATCACAGACGGACGCCCCCTGATCTTAGGGGGCGTCGCCGTTCCCTGGGACAGGGGGCTCCTGGGCCACTCCGACGCGGATGTGCTGACCCACGCGGTCATGGATGCCCTTTTGGGGGCGGCGGGGTTAGAGGATATCGGGCACCTTTTCCCCGACACGGATCCCCAATACGCCGGGGCTTCCAGCTTAGGACTTCTGCGGGAGGTGGGGCAGCTTTTGGACGGCGCGGGCTGGGCCGTGGTGAATGTGGACGCCACGCTGGTGGCCCAGCGTCCCAAAATCGCCCCCTATAAAAAGGAGATGGCCGCCAATCTGGCGGCGGCTCTGGGCATCCCTGCGGACCGGGTGAACGTGAAGGCCACCACGGAGGAACACCTGGGTTTCACCGGGGACGGCTCCGGCATGGCCGCCCACGCGGTGGCCCTGGTGGAGAAGGGGTGAGGCCGTCCGACGTGCCATAGCAAAATAAGGCCGGAACGATGCGTCGTTCCGGCCTTTTTCAGCCCAATTTTTATTTGCGCTCTTTCAGATCTGCCACATTCCAGGTCACTGGCACGGCAACCGACGGGAAATCTTATCGTTCACAAGGATGGGATTTAGTACGCAATCCCCCACACGATGTCCGTGGTGCAGGACTTGCCGCACACGGGACAGACCCCCTCCGTGCCGCTCTGCGCCAGGGGCATACACCGGGACGAGACCCCCGCCCGCTCCTTCATGGCCAGCTCACACTCCACAGAGCCGCACCACTTGGACCGCAGGAATCCGCCCTTGCCATCCACAATGGCCTTGGCCTCCTCCGGCGTGGCGATGTCGAAGGTGTTGTCCTCCCGGTTCTTCAGGGCCATGGTGTAGAGATTGTCGTGGATCTGGTCCATCAGGGCCTTCACGCCGCTTTCCAACTCATCCAGAGGCAGGAAGGTCTTTTCCCCCGTGTCCCGCCGGGCGGCCACGCACTGGCCCTTCTCCATGTCCTTGGGGCCGATCTCAATGCGTACGGGCACCCCCTTCATCTCGTACTCCGCGAACTTCCAGCCGGGAGAGTTGTTGGAGTCGTCCAGCTTCACCCGGATCCCGGCCGCTTGCAGCCGGTCCCGGAGGGCGGCGGCGGCGTCCAGCACCCCGGGCTTGTGGGCGGCTACGGGGATCACCACCGCCTGGATGGGGGCCACCCGGGGGGGCAGGACCAGGCCCCGGTTGTCCCCGTGGGTCATAATCAGCCCGCCGATGGTGCGGGTGGTAATGCCCCAGGAGGTCTCAAAGGGCACGGTCTGGTGGTTCTCCTTGTCGGAGAACCTGATGTCAAAGGCCCGGGCAAAGCCGTCGCCAAAATAGTGGCTGGTGCCGTTTTGCAGAGCCTTCCGGTCGTGCATCATGCACTCAATGGTGTAGGTCCGCTCCGCCCCGGCGAACTTCTCCTTGTCCGTCTTAATGCCCTTGATCACCGGCATGGCCAGCAGGTTCTCGCACACGTCCGCGTAAATTTCCAGCATCCGCTCCGTCTCCTCAATGGCCTCCTGAGCGGTGGCGTGGAGGGTGTGGCCCTCCTGCCAGAGGAATTCCCGGTGCCGCAGGAAGGGACGGGTGGTCTTTTCCCACCGCAGCACGCTGCACCACTGGTTCAAAAGCTGGGGCAGGTCCCGCCAGGAGTGGACCACCCGGCTCCAATGGTCGCAAAAGAGCGTCTCGGAGGTGGGCCGGATGGCCATGGGCTCATCCAGTTTCTCGCTGCCCCCCATGGTCACCCACGCGCACTCCGGGGCGAAGCCCTCAATATGGTCCTTCTCCTTTTGCAAAAGGGACTCCGGAATCAGCAGCGGCATGGACACGTTGGTGTGGCCCGCGGCTTTGAATTTTTGGTCCAGGGCCTGCTGGATGTTCTCCCAAATGGCGTATCCATAGGGACGGAGGATGAACATCCCCTTGACGCTGGTGTAGCCGATGAGTTCCGCCTTAATGCACACGTCCGTGTACCACTGGGCGAAATCCGCCTCCATATCCGTGATGGCCTCCACATTGGCCTGGCCCTTTTTTTGATCCTTTGCCATAACTCCCATCCTTTTCTGCGCAGTTTGTGCCCCTATTTTATCCGCGAAACCCCCTCTTGTCAACCGCGCTCTTTCGGAAACACTGATTAAATCCGCTCTTGCCAGATTTAATCAGTATTTCCTTTACGAAAGCACTCTTTTATGGTATAATGGGGCTGTACAAGAAGAGAATGGAACAAAAAAGGAGGCGCAAAATGGCGGATTCTTACTATCAGGACGCCCGGAAGAAGGCCCGGCGGGAATTTCACGCCTGCATCGCCGCCGGGAAGTACCCCTACCTCCCCCGGCTGGACGAGTTTCTCCCCCCGGAAAAGCTGAACCATGGCACGGATTTGGGCATCGTCCAGATCCCGTTGGAACTGGTATCGGGCACCCGCAGCGGCGGACGGACCCAGGCCTTCGCCCGGAACTTCCTGCCCCTGCTGCCCGTGGACAGCGAGTTCGCCCAGAAGTGGGAACACCTGTGCAAGGCCCAGCTGGACGAGGGCATCCGGGATCCCATTACGGTGTGGGAGTACTTAAACCGGTTCTACGTGGAGGAGGGAAACAAGCGGGCCAGCGTACTCAAATACTTCGGCGCGGTGAACATCTACGCCCGCGTCAAGCGCATTCTGCCCGAACAGAACGGCGCGCCGGAGACGGTGCTGTACAACGCCTTTCTGGACTACTGGAAGCTCAGCCGACTGTACTTCCCGGAGTTCTCCAAACCGGAGAGCTATGGCCGGCTTCTGCGGCTTCTGGGCCAGGAGGAGCCCTGGTCCGAGGAGTTCCAGCGGGCTTTCTCCACGGCCTACTATCACTTCAAGAGCGCCTATGAGTCCAGCGGGGACCGGTCCGTCTCCACCGGAGACGCCATGCTGGCCTATTTACAGATCTACGGCTTCCAGAGCCTCCGGGACAGTGAGCCCGCCGCCATCCGCAAGGCCATTGCCAAGGCCCGGGAGGAGATCGACCTCCAAGGGGAGGACCACCCTGTGGACGTGAAGCTGGATCCGGGGAAGGAGAAGAAAACCGGCATCCTGGGCATCACCCGGTATGCCTTTAAGCCCATCCAGGCGGCCTTCCTCCACGACAAGACCCCGGAGCGCTCCAGCTGGACCCGGGGCCATGAACTGGGCCGCCAGCACGTGGAACAGGTCTTTCAAGGCGAGCTGGATACCACCCCCTATTTTGACGTTTTAGACCAGGATCCCGGGGCGGTACTGGAACAGGCCATCCAGGAGGGGAACACCCTGATTTTCACCACCTCTCCCCGGCTTCTGCCCGCCAGTCTCCGGGCGGCGGTGGAGCACCCGGAAGTCACCGTGTTCAACTGCTCCCTCAACGCCTCCCACCGCTATGTCCGCACCTATTACGCCCGGATGTATGAGGCAAAGTTTATCTCCGGGGCCATTGCCGGGTCCCTGTCCCGGGGGGAACCGGTGGGGTATCTGTGCGATTACCCTATCTACGGCCAGATCGCCGGGATCAACGCCTTTGCCCTGGGCGTGGAGATGGTGAACCCCACCGCCCGGGTGTATTTGGAGTGGTCCTCCGTAGGGGGGCTGGACGCGGCCCTGAAACGCCTGACGGACCGGGGGATCCGGCTGATCTCCTCCCAGGACATCAAGAGCCTGAGCTGTCAGGAACATGAGGCCTACGGCCTGGCCATTCTGGACGGAGGCACGGCGGTGAACCTGGCCACGCCGGTGTGGAACTGGGGGGCCTATTATGAGGCGCTGATTCGGCGGATCCGGGATAAATCCCTGAAATCGGAGTACTCCGGCAGCAGCAAGGCCCTGAACTACTACTGGGGGATGTCCGCCGGAGTGGTGGAACTGCGCTGCTCCGACCGCCTGCCCGACAGCACCCGCCGCCTTGCGGACCTGCTGACAGCGGCGGTGTGCGCGGGGATCTGCATCCCCTTCCGGGGGCCGCTGTACGCCCAGGGACACCAGCGCATGGAGGACTGCGCCCAGTACGGCATGGAGCAGATCATCCGCATGGACTGGCTCAACGACAACATCGCGGGCACCATCCCCGCCTATCAGGATATGGACGAAACCGCCCGGGCCACCGTGGACATCGTAGGCGTGGAACCGGCGGCAAAAGAGAAAAAGTCATAAAAAAAACATAACAAGCAAAGAAAACGGCATAAGGTGGGCTGAGGAATGCGGATTCTGGCGGTGGCGGACACGGAGTCCAAGTACTATTACGACTGCTATACCCCCGGGAAACTGGACGGGTTCGATCTGATCCTGTCCTGCGGAGATCTGAACCCGGAATACCTGGAATTTTTGGCCACTATGTCCTGCTGTCCGGTGGTGTACGTGCGGGGAAACCACGACGAGTGCTATGCCCAAAACCCGCCGGGGGGCTGTGAGTGCGCGGAGGACCGGCTGGTGGTCATAGACGGCCTGCGGATCCTGGGCCTGGGCGGGTCCCACCGCTACCGGAAAGGGGAAAACCTCTATACCGAGGCCCAGATGCGGCGGCGGGTCCAGAAACTCAAGTTCCAGATCTGGCGGCACGGAGGCTTTGACCTGCTTTTAACCCATGCCCCCGCCCGGAACTTAAACGATCTGGATACCCCCACCCACCGGGGCTTCCAGTGCTTCCGGGACCTGCTGGACACCTGCCAGCCCAGATTCTTCGTCCACGGCCACGTCCACATGAACTACGGCGTCCACATCCCCCGGTGGAGCCGCTATCAGAACACCATCATCATCAACGCCTGCGATCACTATGAATTTGAGGCCTGATTTTTTGCAATTTGAAAGGGAGCGTACCCATGAGCCTTCCCTATTTTGACGCCCACTGTGATACCCTGAGCCGATGCCTCCGCACCGGGGAATCCCTCTTGGACGCCGCCGGACAGTGCAGCCTCCGGCGGCTGCGCGCCTATGAACCCTTCTGCCAGGTGTTCGCCATCTTTGCCGACAGCGCCAAGGTGCCAGACCCTTGGGAAACTGCCTGCCGTCAGGCGGAACTCTTTCACGGGGAGCGGCTGCGGGAACCGGACCTCATGTCCCGGGCGCTGCTGTCCGTGGAGGGCGGGGAACTGCTGGGGTGTGATCCGGACCGGCTGGAGACAGCGGCGGCCTGGGGCGTCCGGTCCGTGAATCTGACGTGGAACCACGCCAACGCCCTGTCCGGCAGCAACGCGGAGGAACCGGACCGGGGGCTTTCGGACCGGGGCAGGGCCTTTGTGGAGCGGCTGGGAGATCTGGGCATTTTCCCGGACGTGTCCCACCTGTCGGACCGGGGCTTTTTCGATCTGGCGGACATGGGGGCTCCCCTCTTTGCAAGCCACTCCAACAGCCGCGCCCTGTGCCCCCACCGCCGGAACCTGACAGACGACCAGTTCCGCCTCCTCCGGGACCGGGGCGGCGTAGTGGGCATCAACCTTTACACCGCTTTTGTAGGGGGAGATACGTCCATGGAGGCCCTGCTGCGGCACTTCGACCACTTCCTGGACTTAGGGGGAGAGCATACCTTAGCTCTCGGATCCGACTGGGACGGCAGCATCACCGGAGCGGGAGGCATCGGCGGCGTAGAGGACATGGGGAAACTGGCGGAGGCCATGGAGCGGCGGGGCTATGGCAAGGCGCTGATCCGGTCCATCTTCTACGACAACCTGGCCCGCTTTTTCGGCATGGACCCCGCCGCGTAACAGCCCACCGGATCGCCGGATCGGATTCTATGCGTGACATTTCCGACCCCGTATGGTATGATGGAGGCGTTTCCAAGACTATACAACATGGATGTACATCATGATACATGAATACAAAGGAGGCGGTATTTGCCTATGAACCGAAAAAAAACCGCCGGAAAGCAGTGGCGTCTGGCGGGGGAAGCCGTCCACCCGGCCCCCCTCTCCCCCCAGGAAGAGCGCCTGTTTGACGAGTTCTTCGGCGCGGTCCTCCGGGACGGCGTCTCCGCCGACATCCCCGCGTCCGCCATTCGGACCTGGGAAGCCGCCGCCCGGGCGTCTTTGGACGATTTCTGCCGCCGCTGTGAGGGGCGGTATGCCCGTTCCGAGGTGGCCGATGCCCTGGCTTTTGCCGTTTCCCTGCCCATCAGGGGGGCAAAACAATGCACGGATTCCGGCTCCGTGCTTCTGGGGGCCGCCTGCTGGTTTCTGGACTATGTGGTCCGGGCAGAACTGGAAGAACCATTCCTGCCGTTGCTGCCCTCCATCCGGGACGACACCCTGCCTCTGTTAGACGCACGGGATCTGACCCACTCCCGGGAGCGGATCCTGCAAACCGCCCAGCTGCTGCGGACAAGGAAAACCACCGGACGCCGGGAGTTTCGCAAACTCCTGGGACTGGTGCGCCGGGACGATCTGGCCGCCCTGCGCGCTGCCTTCCGGGACGGCCTGACGGATTACTTTGAGCGCTTTCTGGAAGTGCGGGTCCGGGTACAGCCCGAAGAAATACAGCCGGAACCCCTGTCCCCCCTGGCCCCTGTGCCCGCTGCCCAGGATCTGTACAGTTCCTTCCCCTCCCTGCCCCGGAAGTCCCCGGACCCCTCCCGGGCCAATCCCGGGCTGAGCTTTCTCATAAAAACCCCCTCCCTCCTGGGGACGCCGGAGGAGGAGATGCGCTCTGAGCTCTTTTACCGCCGGTCCTCCGAACTGCTGTCCGGGTTCTCCCTGCAAGACCCCTATGCCGTCTGCGCCGCCTACGTGGTGCTGGATCAGGAGGGAGATCTGCTGGCAAACCTGAATACCCTGACCGCCGCAGTGCTCTCCTGCGCAGAGCGGCAGCTGCCCTGGTATTTCTCCGACACCCCCCCTTCCCTGTCCGGAACAACCGGCGATCCCCCGGATTACCGATTGCGCTATGTCTATCAGACCTCGGCGGAGGTCCCGGATCCGGACCTGGAAGGGCAGCTTCTCTCCGAACCCCAGCTCTTTTATCTGGCCTCCGGCTGTCTGCTCCCCCGGGACGGTCTGGCCCCGGACAAGATTGAAACATGGCTGGTCCGGCAGGGGCTTCCGGCGGAACGGGCAGAGGTCCTGTCCTTCGCGGCGGCTATGGCCGCGAAAGCGGGAGAGGCCCGGGCCATGGAGGAGTGGGGAAGCACAAAGCCCTCCCGCCCGGAACCGGCCCCGGCTCCCCCGGCGGCGGAACCGGGGGACGCCGCCGCGGAGCGGATTGCGGAACTGAACCGGCAGCTCAAAGCCGCCCGGGCCGCCCTCCATGAGGTAGAACAGTCCGCCCGGCAGCTGCGGGAACAGTTACAGGAGGAGGAGAAACGGGCCCTGCAGGACCGCATGGAATTAAGCGGCCTGCGGGATACCCTCTTCCATATGAAACAGGACCAGGATCCGGAGGAGTGGATTCCGGAAAAGGAGATCCAGTTCCCCTGGCAGGTGCGGCGGCGGGTGCTGATCTTCGGGGGCCACGACACGTGGAGCAAGGCCATCCGGCCCCTGCTGCCCGGGGCCCGGTTCTTTGACCGGGAGTCCCTGCCGGATCTGAACGCCATCAAGGGGGCGGATGTGGTGTGGATCCAGTCCAACGCCCTGTCCCATAAGTTCTACTACCGCATCATTGACACCGCCCGCAAAGAGGACATCCCCGTGCGGTACTTCGGCTTTGCCAGCGCCCGCAAATGCGCGGAACAGCTGGTGGAGAACGAGTGCTCAGAGGGCGGGGAGTGAGCGTTTTCCGGGCCGCTGGATCCCTGTCCATAAAAAACACAGCAACCCCCCGCCGCCCTTTCGGGCGGCGGGGGGTTGCGCTGAAAAATTGTAAAATCAGTTCTTACTCCTCGGGCTTGAACTCGTCCTTTCCGGCGCCGCAGATGGGGCAGGCCCAGTCGTCGGGCAGATCCTCAAAGGCCGTGCCGGGCTCAATGCCGTTGTCCGGATCGCCCTCGGCGGGATCGTAGACGTAGCCGCAGGGATCGCACACATACTTCTTCATAACGCATTCTCCTTTTATACGCGGCACAGCCGCGAATTTCCCCTTTTTACGAAAAGGAGGCAAAAACCAGGCGATGAAGCGGTTTTCTGTGACAGCGTCTTACAATTCGTTCCAGGGCTCATAGGGCGGGTCCTCCCGGGGCGGCTGGTCCTGCGCCGGCGGCGCGTCCGGGGAACCTCCCACGCCGGAGGCCCGTTTGGCGGAGTCGAAATAGGCCAGATTCACGCAGTAGTAGTTGGGCAGGTAGAACAGGGCGATTGCCAGCCCCCACACAGCGATTAGAATCTGCCACACCGGCCCCGGAACGCCAAACACCGTCTTGTCCACCAGATCCGACACCATCCACAGGTCCGCGTAGTTCATGCCGTGGGTGAAAAGATACTCCTGCATCCGGGTTTGCAGGACCACATCATACACGATCTCCAGCAGGTCCCCCAGGAGAATCCAGGGGAGGTAGCTGAGATCCAGCAGAAAGAGCTGGCTCTTGTACCCCACCGTCTGCCGCTTGCTCCTGCCCAGGGCCTCCATAAAGTCCAGTTCCGGATCTTCCAGCAGGTTGTAGAGGGCGAAGCGGTAGCGGTACAGGGCGATGATGCCCGGGATCACAAAGAGCAGGGACCACAAAAACACAAACAGCGCCTTCACCAGGGACAGCAGCACCACCTTGGCCGCCATGCCGAACCCGTCAAACAGGGTCAGGTATTCCGCCCGCTCTCCCCGGCGGACAGCCATGCAGTAAAGAAGAAATCCGGCGTCCAGCACCAGGGACAAAAGCCCCGTCAGCACGGACAGGAACACGGAAAACACGTTGCCGTTTGCCCCCAGGCGCAGGGCGGAGAGCAGGATGCCCAGTCCTAAGTACAACGCGGTCATAGCCTTGGGGGACACCTGGGCGGTTTCCAGCAGGGCGGCGGTCTGGGCCTTCACGGCCTTGCGGTCCAGCAGTTCGATCATTCTCTTTCCCTCCCTCCGGAGGCGGCTCCGGCGTTCCGCGCCTCCGGCTTGATGCGTTTTCGATAGTGTAACACGAATTCCCTCCTGTGGCAACAGAAAAATTCCGCAAGATCCCCTCCCCCCCACTGGACATTTGGGGTTTGGTGGTGTACAATGCGTAAAGTGTACTATGTCATAGTATGCCCGGACGCGCCCTTTCGGGACGGGCCTGGGGAATCAAGAGGGAAAAATGAGGTGAAAGAATGGCAAGCGCTTTTTTTGGCGGCGTTCATCCCCATGACATGAAGGCCGCTACCAATGAAAAGCCGATCCAGCAGATCTCGCCGCCGGTGGAAGTCGTCATCCCCATGTCGATGCACTTCGGCGCGCCGTGTACCCCCCTGGTGAAAAAAGGGGACCACGTGAAGCTGGGCCAGAAAATCGGGGAGTTCCGGGGACTGGGCGCTCCCATCCACGCCAGCGTCTCCGGCACCGTGAAGGCCGTGGAGCCCCGGCCCTACTCCATGGGCGGGAACATGATGGCGGTGGTCATCGAGAACGACTTCCAGGACGAGCTCAGCGAGGAGGTCCAGGCCCCGGAGAACCCGGAGGCCCTGACGCCGGAGGAAATGGTGGAGGCCGTGAAAAACGCCGGCATCGTGGGCATGGGCGGCGCCACCTTCCCCACCCATGTGAAGATCTCCAGCGGCATAGGCAAGGTGGACACGGTGATCATCAATGGCGCGGAGTGTGAGCCCTACATCACCGGGGACCACCGGACCATGCTGGAACGGCCGGAGGAAATCATCCACGGGGCCCGGTACTTAGGCAAAATGCTGAACGTGGACCGGATCGTCATCGGCGTGGAGGACAACAAGCAAAACGGCATCGACGAACTGAACCGGGTCATTCAGGAGACCGGGGCCAATGTAAAGGTCCAGCCCCTGCGGTGCCGGTACCCCCAGGGGGGAGAAAAACAGCTCTGCCAGGCCATTACCGGACGGCAGGTGCCTCCCGGGGGCCTTCCCAGCAACATCGGCTGCGCCGTGTTCAACATCAACACCACCTGCGCCGTCTACCGGGCCGTGGCCCAGGGGATGCCTGTGGTGCGGAAAATCGTCACCGTCTCCGGCTCCGGCGTCATAGAACCGAAAAACATCGAGTGCCCCATCGGCACCCCCGTGTCCGAACTCTTCGACGCCTGCGGCGGCTTGAAAGACGAGACCTATAAGCTGATTATGGGCGGGCCCATGATGGGTATGGCCCAGTACACGGCGGAGGTCCCTGTGGGCAAGGGCACGGGAGCCATGCTGGCCTTCTGCGAGGACGAGGAGCAGAACTTAGACAACCCCCAGTGTATCCGCTGCGGCCGGTGCGTCTCCGCCTGCCCCATGCACTTAGAGCCCCTCTTTATGTACCAGTACGCCTCCAAAAACATGATGGAGGAACTGGAAAACGCCCACATCATGGACTGCATGGAGTGCGGGGCCTGTTCCTACGCCTGCCCCGCCCGGATGCACCTGACCCATATGTTCAAGTACGGCAAACAGAAACTCCGGGACCACCAGATGGCCCAGAAAGCCGCCGCCGAGGCCAAAAAGGCCCGGGAACAGGCGGAGCGCGCCAGTCAGGCCGGAGGACAGGAATCCGGTTCCGTCAGAAAGGAGGCGGCTGTTTAACATGAAAGAGTACCAGTCTTTGAAGCTCATCGCCACCTCCTCCCCCCATATCCGGGCCCCCCAGACCACGAAAACCCTCATGCGGCACGTGGTGGTGGCTCTGCTGCCGGCCCTGGCCTTTGCCTGCGTCAACTTCGGGCTGCGGGCCCTGTGCGTGTCGGCGGTGTCCGTGGCGGGCTGCGTCTTTTTCGAGTGGGCCTACCGGACGCTGATGAAAAAGCCCGGGTCCATCGGGGATTTCAGCGCCGTGGTGACGGGACTGCTGCTGGCCTTCGTGTGCCCGGTGCAGATCCCCTACTGGATGATCCTCATCGGCGACTTCTTCGCCATCGTCATTGTCAAGCAGCTCTTTGGCGGCATCGGCTGCAACTTCGTGAACCCCGCCCTGGCGGGACGGGCCGCTTTGCTTGCCAGCTACGCCGGCGTCATGACCACCTGGGCGGAGCCCTTCTCCGACACCGTGCCAGTCATCGGCTCCCTGGCGGATGTGGCCACTACCGCCACCCCCCTGGCTATGCTCAAGGGCGGGGCTTTTGCGGAACTGTCCTCCCAGTACACGGTGCTGGATATGTTTGTGGGCGGCATTCCCGGCTCCTTGGGAGAGGTCAGCGCCCTGTGCCTCCTGCTGGGGGGACTGTACCTCCTGTGTATGGACGTGATCTCCTGGCATATCCCCGTGTCCTACATCGGAACCGTGGCGGTGTTGACCTATCTGTTTCCCCGGGGGGCGGAGAACCTGCCTTGGATGCTCTACAACGTCCTGGGCGGCGGGCTGATTCTGGGGGCCTTCTTCATGGCCACCGACTACGCCACCTCCCCCGTGACGAAAAAGGGACAGGTGATCTTCGGCATCGGCTGCGGCCTCTTTACGGTGCTGATCCGGTACTTCGGGGCCTATAACGAGGGCGTGTGCTACTCCATCCTGGTGATGAACCTGTTTGTGGCCCTCATCGACAAGTACGCGAAACCCAAGCGCTTCGGCGCGGCGGAGGCCGGAAAGGAGGCGGCGGCGAAATGACGGAGACGAAATCCAACATGGATCCGGTCTACATCCTGAGCCTTTCCCTGAAGCTCTTTGTCACCTGCGTGGTGGTGTCCGGACTGCTGGGGGCCGTGAACATGGTGACCCTGCCCAACATCACCCGGATCAAGGCGGAACAGAAAAACGCCGCCATGCAGGCGGTGGTGACAGACGAGAACTCCACCTTTGAGGACGTGGAGGTGTCGGAGGAGGCGGCCAGCGCCGCGTCCGCCGCCGGAGCGAAACTCACCGGGGCCTCCGCCGTGCTCTTAAACGGCGAAAACGCCGGATACGCCCTGACCGTAGTGGCCAGCGGCTCCCAGGGCACCATTGAGATGATGGTGGGCGTGGACGCGGAGGGGACCGTCACCGGCGTGTCCATCGTGGACAACTCCGAGACCCCGGGCATCGGCTCCAAGGTCATGGGCAATGAGCCCACCGCCTCCGGCGTGGGGGTGCTGGACCAGTTCCAGGGCAAGAGCGCCGCGGACGGCACCCTGGCCGTCGGCTCCAACATCGACGGCATTACCGGGGCCACGGTCTCCTCCCGGGGCGTCACCGCCGGCGTGAACGCCGCCCTGGCCGCCGCCGCCGTTATGGCGTGAGAGAGGAGGAACGAGCCAATATGAACTTTGGTACCCAGTTGAAAGAGGGTCTGCTGACCAATAACCCGGTGCTGGTCCAAATGCTGGGCCTGTGCTCCACCATGGCCATCTCCACGTCGTTTTTCAACGGCCTGGGCATGGGCCTGGCGGTGACGGTGATTCTCACTCTGTCCAACATCATCATCGCCGCCATCCGCAAAATTGTCCCCAACAAGATCCGCATTGCCATGTTCATCGTGGTCATCGCGGGGTTCGTCACCATGGTGGACCTGCTGCTGCAGGCCTATGTGCAGGCCCTGTCCAAGTCCCTGGGCGTGTTCATCCCCCTCATCGTGGTGAACTGCATCATCCTGGGCCGGGCGGAGTCCTTCTCCTATAAAAACGGCGTCCTGGCCTCCGCGGCGGACGGCATCTGCCAGGGACTGGGTTACACCCTGGTCCTGCTGGTGATGTCCATCGTCCGGGAGTTCCTGGGGGCGGGAACCTTTGGCGGCGGCATTCTGGGCCCCGGCGGCGTGCTGGAAGGCGGCGCTCTGGGCGCCGGCAAGGGCATTGCCATTCTGCCCTCCCAGTTCCCCATGGGCCTGATGACCCTGCCGGTAGGCGGCTTTTTGATGCTGGCGTTTTTGATTGCCGCCATGCAGTGGGCCCTTTCCCGGCCCAAGAAACAGTCCAACCCGGCGGAGGACTCTGACGCCAGGCCGGAGAAACAGGAGGCGGCGGCATGAACGATCAGATTGCGAAACTGGCGGCCATTACCCTGGGCGCTATCCTCTCCAACAACTTCATCTTCTCCCAGTTCTTAGGGATCTGCCCCTTTATGGGCGTCTCCAAGAAGATCGACACCGCCACGGGCATGGGCCTGGCCGTCATCTTCGTCATGGGCCTGGCCTCCGCCATTACCTGGGTGGTGTACAAACTGATTCTGGTCCCCCTGAACCTGACCTATATGCAGACCGTGGCCTTCATCCTGGTCATCGCCTCCCTGGTGCAGTTCATCGAGATGTTCCTGCAAAAGTTTGTCCCCTCCCTGTACACGGCCCTGGGTGTCTACCTGCCCCTGATTACCACCAACTGCGCCGTGCTGGGCGTGGCCCTGCTGAACATCCAGGAGGACTACAACTTCATTGAGTCCGTGGTCTACGGCGTCACCGGCGGCATCGGCTTCCTGCTGGCCATCGTGCTGCTGGCCAGCGTCCGGGAGAAACTGGTGTTCGCGGACTATCCCAAGTCCTTTGAGGGCTTCCCCATCGCCCTGGTGGCGGCGGGGCTTATGGCCCTGGCCTTTATGGGCTTCTCTAACCTCCAAATCTGGTAAGGGAGGGATTGTACAATGTTTGATTCACCGGAAGTGATGAATATTGTGTACGCCGTGGCGGTGCTGGGGATTTTGGGCGCGGTGTTCGGCTGTGTGCTGGCCATTGCCTCCAAGGTCTTTGAGGTGAAGAAGGACCCCCGGGAGGAAGAGATCCTGGGCCTTCTGGCCGGAGCCAACTGCGGCGGGTGCGGGTATCCGGGCTGTTCCGGCTGCGCGGCGGCGATTCTGGCGGGGGACGCCCCCGTCACCGCCTGCGCCCCCGCCGGGCCCGACGCCGCCGCGAAAATCGCCGAGATCATGGGAGCGTCCGCCCCTACGGGAGAGCGGGAAGTGGCCTTCGTACGGTGCAACGGCGGCGTCAACGCCCAGCGGCGGTTTGAGTATGTGGGCCTCATGGACTGCGTGGCGGCGACGAAAGTGGCCGCGGGGCCCCTGGAGTGCGCCTGGGGCTGCCTGGGCTATGGCTCCTGCGTGTCCGCCTGCCAGTTCGACGCCATGCACATCGGTCCCAACGGCGTGGCGGTGGTGGATGAGGACAAGTGTACGGACTGCATGGCCTGTGCCGCCGCCTGTCCCCGGCATCTCATCGTCTCCGTGCCCGTGTCCAAGAAGGTCCGGGTCATGTGCCTGAACCAGGACAAGGGCAAGGCCGCCATGTCCGTGTGCGGCAGCGCCTGTATCGGCTGCGGCCTGTGCGAAAGGGAATGCCGGAAGGACGCCATTCATGTGGTCAATGGCATCGCCTCCATCGACTACGCCAAGTGTGTCAACTGCAAGCTCTGCACCAAGGTCTGCCCGCGTGACGCCATTACCCCCATTGCCACGGCGGAGGAGAAGGAGAAGTACAAGGAGATCAAGAAGAAGCAGGCGGAGAAGGCCGCGGCGGTGAAAAAAGCGGCGGCGGCCCCGGCGAAGTGAGAGCAACGCCAGATCGGTATGAAACGGGTGCAATTGCGAACGCTTATTAAAAACGGCAAATCAGCAATTGCGAACGTTCTTCCAAAAACGGCAGAGCGACAGCCGCGACCATTCTTCTGAAAACAGCCAGGCAAGCCTGGAAACGACAATGCAAGGGTTGTCTCACAAAGCTGTGAGGCAGCCCTTGCCTTTTTCCGGGAAGCTCTATTCGGATTTCTCCTTGTGGCTTTGAAAATAGCGAAGCAGCCAGTACAGGAACGCCGTCTCCTCCTGATCCAGTCCCTCCAAACTGATCTGCTGGGAGGTATCCAGTTCCAGCAGGTAATCCGTACTGACGTGAAAGAGTTTGGCAAGTTCCACAAGATACACCGCAGTGGGGGCGGAAAGCCCACTCTCCCACGCGTTGACCGATGTGCGGGTGACGGAGAGCCTCCGGGCCAGTTCGGCCTGTGAAATGTTTGCCCTCTGCCTCAGCTCACGGATCCGGTCTCCGATCATAATGATCCCTCCTATGTGTATAGTTTACACTACATACAATGATAAATAATTATCATGATATGTATATTCTTGTTGACATCAGAGGAGAGATGAGTTATACTGTCATTGTCGAGGAACCGTGCAGAGGTCAGATCCCGGCTGATCCCTTGCGGCGGATTGGATGATGAGACCGGAAGGAGGCTCTTATGGCAAAGATCTTTGGGCGTGAGGTTAATTTGGGGAATGTTGCGTCAATTGTGGCTGTCGTTGCGGGTGTGTTCAGCCTGAACACCGCGCAGGAGCGGCAGTTGGCAAACTATGTCAAACTGCACAACATGGAGTGGGTCGAGAAGCGGCGGAGGGATTCCGAAGTCGAGCAGATGATCCGCGACAAGGTGCAGGAAATCAAGTAGCGTGACGGAACGGACAGGAGGACAGCAGAATGGGCTTTCTTGACTTTTTGGGGCCGCAGGAATCCCCGGCGGAGATTGATTCGCGTATCCGCAGCAGCGAAGCAGGGAAACTCTTTGCGCAGGAGTTTATCGCAATGCTCAATCCAGGCGATGATCATTATCAGTGGCTGATGGCGGGTAATCATCGGATGTACGAATTGAAAACGTTTCAAAATGGCGTACAGCTGATCAAAGTTGAGGTCACGCAAGAAAGACTGAAGGCAACAGGCAGTTATCACGTCGATGAAGAAGGCTGGGGGTTTGGTGCCTCCGGCTATCAGGACTTACCGAATAGAAAATATGTGGATGTTTTCCAGCGGTTTCTTCTGGAGCAGATCTCCGAGAACTGTCCCAATGTCATAGTGGACGAGAACTATATTAAATTGCGGCCTACCGCTAAAAAGGGCTGGTAAATCCAATAGCAATGGGGCTGTCTCACGGCTTTTCGTGAGACAGCCCCGTGTTCCGTCTGCGCGGACGGCGGATTGGTGGGATTGAGATACGCGCACACCGGCGGGGGCGAAGTCAATACCCCACGATCAGCCCCTTCTCCATGGCGTAGAAACTGTTCAGCCCCCGGCAGGAGACGATCTCCACGCTCTTCACCGGCAGATCCCGGAGGATCTGTTCTTTCAGCTTCACCGCCCCGGCCAGGTTCTCACAGTGGTGGATGAGCACCTGCACGCCGGTACAGTCCTTGCTCTTGCGCATGATACTGGTGAGGGCCTTGCGGGTCTTGGCCTCCCCCCGGGCCTTGTCCACCACCTGTATCTTGCCCTCCGCCGTGCCAATGGCCACCACATGGATGCCGAGGGTGTGCAGGAGCGTCCCCACCAGCGGGCGCATACGTCCGTTCTTGATGAGGTTGTCGAAATTTTCCAGCGTGAAGCAGGTACGAAGCGCCGCCTGATAGGTTCGCAGTTCCGTACAGATCCGATCAAAGCCCTTGCCCAGGGCGTCCGCCTCCATCAACTCCCTGGCTTTCCGGATCAGCAGAACCAGTACACCGGCAGTGGATTTCGCGTCGATGACGCAGATTTCCTTCTCCGGCGCTTCTTCCAGGGCAAGCTCCCTGCCTTTCACCGCCGCATTGTAGCTTCCGGAGAGGTTACCGGAGATTGTAAAGCAAATTGTCTTGTCGCCCCGCAGAAACGCCCTGGGGGGAGGGGCAGGAGGTGGACGCTGCGGACTTCTCCGACGCCATAGCCGTCAGCATCTCCGGTACCCGGAGCTGATCGTTGTCCACAAAGTCCCGTCCCCCCACATGGATCCGCAGGGGCACCGACTCAAACCGGACCGTCGGGCTGTCGAAATCCGCCGCACGCAAATCGCAGCTGCTGTCGCTCACAATGCTCCACATGATGAAACACTCCCTGAAATATAGTTTTGAAAATCATATTGCTATGATACTCCTCCCCTGCACGTTTGTCAAGCGCAACAGTAGAAGGGATTGCGGGGAAAGGGATTGCAGGGGAA
>CAJOHW010000016.1:32495-33373 GCA_905234565.1 uncultured Oscillibacter sp.
AGCCGGAGAAGGGCCTCTTTCAGCGTTGGGCGGGGGCAGGCCAGCACCACGCGGGTAAAGAGATCCGCGCCGCCGCCGAAGATCCGTCCGGCGTCCAGCCACAGATCCGCCTTGTAGACGATGAAGTCCTCCAGCCCCTGCCGATCCAGCCCCAGGCCGGAGCAGTCCAGCCAGGCAAGATAGGTCCCCTCCGGCTCCACCAGCCGGATCTCCGGGATGTGCCGGGTGAAATACTCCCGGGTAAAGCTTAGGTTGTCCCAGAGATAGGAAAGACACGCTTCCAGCCACGGTTCCCCCTCCGTGTAGGCGGCCTGACAGGCGGCAAGGCCAAGGACGTTGACGAGAGTCGCTCCAGTCCGGCGGACTTCCGTCTTGAAGCGCTTGCGGAGGGTCTCATCGGGAATCCAGATGTTGGAGACCTGTAGCCCCGCAAGATTAAAGGTCTTGCTGGGGGCGGTGCACACCACGCACCGGTCCAGCAGTTCCGGGCAGGCGTCGGGAAACACGGTGTGGGGGTGATCCGGGCGGGTGAAATCGCAGTGGATCTCATCGGAGACCACAATGACGCCGTGTTTCCGGCAGATGTCGCCTAACTGCCACAGCTCCGCCCGGGTCCAGACGCGTCCCACGGGATTGTGGGGGCTGCACAGGAGAAAGAGCCGGACATGGTTCTGGACGATCTTCCGCTCAAAGTCCGCGAAGTCGATGGTATACCGTCCCTTTTCGTAGACCAGCGGGTTTTCCACCACATTCCGCCCGTTGTACCGCACGGCGGTGAAGAAGGGATTGTACACCGGCGGCTGGATCAGCACGGCCTCCCCCTCCCGGGTGAAGGCGCGTACCGCCATGGAGAGGGCAAAGACCACGCCCGGGGTTTT
>CAJOHW010000017.1:0-31381 GCA_905234565.1 uncultured Oscillibacter sp.
GTCTTAATACCTCATAGGTAAGGTAGGACAACTTGACTTTCAACAGGTGTAAAGGCGAAAACCTACGGTAAAAGCCCTCAAACACCCCGAAAAGTCGGTCGGTCCCTGAGAATGCGATCCCGCAAAGCCGCATGACAGGCCGTTTCCTGAGTTTCCAGAATATTCCACCGAGATCGACCGACTTTTTCCTCCTTTCCGGCGGGATCTACGGTGCTGGACTAAAAGCATCCCCTCAAAACAATGACATCATAGCAGTTTTTCTTTGTCCTGTCAAGCCTTTTCTCTGAAAAAACTACCAAAAAGACTGACCGACTTTTGGCACCCTTCCCCGTCTCCCGCCCCCTTCCTTGACAAGGCATGGGAAATCCAGTATACTTGGCCCATGAGATACAGACGTTGGAAAGGAGAGGACCCCCTCTATGGCGTTTTTCTATCAGTTTGGCAATTTCGGCAATTTTGGCGGCGGCTTTCCGCCCTTCCGTCCCGGCGGCGGACAGGAACCGGAGTTCCAGCGCCAGCGCCCGCCCCGGAAACCCATCGGCAACGCCGTCACCCGGACCCTGCTGAATCTGGCCGTCACCCTGGTGTTCGGCCTGGGGTGGTACTATATCGCCCTTCCGGCGCTGAACTTCCAGTCGGAGGACTTCTATTTCACCGTGTTCCTCCTGTGCGCGGTGTACTGCCTGTGCGCCATGTTCACCTCCGGGTTTCAGGGAGAGGGCTTGCGGGGATATCTCCGGTTTGTGTGGAAACAGTGCCGGATCCCCCTGGGCATCGTGGCGGTCATGGCGGTGGTCATCGCCATTGGTTCCCTCAGCTCCTGGGTGGTCCTGCGGGCGGGACGGTACAGCGCCCTGCTGCCCCTCCAGACCGGGGACTTTACCGCCGACGTAGAGGAAATCCGCTACGACCAGATCCCCATGCTGGACGCGGACTCCGCCGCCCTGCTGGGCAACCGGAAACTGGGGGAACTGGCGGACATGGTGTCCCAGTTCGTGATTTTGTCCTCCTATGACAGCAGTTTCTCCACCACCCAGATCAACTACCAGGGCCGTCCCGTGCGCCTTGCGTCCCTTGCTTACGGGGACATCATCAAGTGGTTCAACAACCGGGCCTCCGGGCTGCCCGGGTATATCATCATTGACATGGTGACCCGGGAGGCGGAGGTCATGCGCCTGCCGGAGGGCATCAAGTACACCGTGGCGGAACACTTTGGCCGCTATCTCTACCGGCACCTGCGCTTCTCCTATCCCACCATGATGTTTGACACGCCGGTGTTGGAGATTGACGAGTCCGGCACCCCCTGGTGGGTGTGTCCCCGGATTGTGAAAACCATCGGCCTCTTTGGGGGGATTGACATCCACGGGGCGGTGCTGGTGAACGCCGTCACGGGAGAGAGCGCCTACCATGAACAGGTGCCCTCCTGGGTGGACCGGCTGTACTCCGCCGATATCATCATCCAGCAGTACAACTACTATGGCCGCTATCACAACGGCTTTTTGAACTCCCTGTTCGGACAGCGGGAAGTCACCGTCACCACCGACGGCTACAACTATATTGCCATCGGGGACGACGTGTATATGTACACCGGCGTCACCTCCGTCACCGCCGACGAGTCCAACATCGGCTTTATCCTGTCCAACCAGCGGACCAAGGAGACGAAGTTCTACTCCATCGCCGGGGCGGAGGAGTACTCCGCCATGGACAGCGCCCAGAGCCAGGTCCAGCAGATGCGGTATGTGGCCACCTTCCCCCTGCTGCTGAACATCGCCGGACAGCCCACCTATTTTATGGCCATGAAGGGGGCCGACGGCCTGGTGAAGATGTACGCCATGGTCAACGTCCAGCAGTATGACATCGTGTCCACCGGGGCCACGGTGGCGGACTGTGAGGGCAATTACCGCCAGACCCTGATACAGCGGGGCCTTATCGGGGAAGAGAGCGCGGAGGCGGAACCGTCGGAGACGGTAGAGGGCAGCGGCGTCATCCGGGAGATCCGCACGGCGGTGATTGGCGGCAATACCCACGTGTATCTGTTCCTGGAGCCGGATTCCCCCCTGTCTGAGCAAAACAACCCGCTCAACCCTCTGGGATTCTGGGTAGACGTGGATGTCAGTAAATACCCGGAAGCGGTGATATGGAACCTGGGAGAGCGCATCAGCTGCGGCGTCACATCGGAACTTGGGGACAGATTCCATTCCGTAGTTTGGATCAATAACGTGGACCTGCACCCCGGAAAAGCCTACGGTTAAAAGAGCGCGTAAAAACCCCCTCCCCGTTTCCGGGGAGGGGATTTTTTACTTATGCTGTTTGATCTCCCGGGCCACGTCCAGCAGGGCGCGGTCCAGTTCTTCCAGTGAAACTGGTCTTTCCCTCCGCCGCCGCGTCCGCCAGACGCAGACGCAAATCCGTCATCATGGCAAGCCGCTCCCGTTCCGATTCATATGAGAGCGTAACAGGTGCCGTCATGGGTTATTCCTCGCTCTGGGCGATGGCGTATACCGTCACGTCGTGGGTGTAATCCGCCGGGTCGGTGCCGCTCAGGGGCACCATGCCGTCCTCCGTCTGCCTGCAGAGGGTGTAGTTCTCCCCTGGCACCGTGATCACCGACACGCCCTGCCGGACCTGCTTGGAGTACACCGTCTCCCCGTCCTGGCCCGGGTCCACAATGACGGTAACCGTCCGCAGATCCTCGCCGGACTGGGCGTCCTGGGCGAAT
This sequence comes from uncultured Oscillibacter sp., assembly GCA_905234565.1. Taxonomy (GTDB): domain Bacteria; phylum Bacillota; class Clostridia; order Oscillospirales; family Oscillospiraceae; genus Oscillibacter. The sequence continues at coordinate 2,720 of CAJOHW010000017.1, forward strand.
TGGAGCAGTTCCTCCAGGAGGGCGGGCCGCTCCACGCCGTAGGATACCGCCGAATCCGCCAACAGGGTGGCGCCGTCCTCCTGGGGGATCGCCTCCTCAGAGGAGAAGATCACCAGCTTCTCCCCGTCCACGGTGTAGTCCCGGATCTCGCCGTCCCGTTCCGTGCGGATCTCCAGCTTGCCGCCGCTGAGGGGCGCGGTGGCGGTGACGGTTTCCTGGAGCGTGCCGTCCGGTTCCGCCATGGTGATGACCTCCGGGGCGATCCGGTAAGCGCTGTCATCGGCCATAGCATAGAGGGGCAGGGCGAACTCCGGGCCGTCCTCTCCCATGAACACGTACACATCCCCCTCCGGGGTGTAGAGATAGGCCAGGGCCTCTCCCGGCTGGGCCTCCTGATCTTCTTCAAAATAGCGGGTCAGGTTCAGGCCTTCCTCCACGTACGTGTTCATGTAGAAGGTCTCGTCCCCCACGGTGGTGTGAGTCTCAATCTGAAAACTGCCGTATTCCTCCCAGAGCTTTTTCGCGTTATTGGCCTCCACCAGCGCCGCCATGAGGTTTGCGTTCTCGTCCTCCGCCGCCGGGGGTTCCGGGGTAGTTTCCTCCTGCGCTTCTTCTTCCGTGTCCTCCTGGACCGGCTGCGCTCCGCAGCCCGCCAACAGGCCCGCTGCCAGGGCAAGGGCAGCCCAACACATCCGCTTTTTCATTTTCATAGGGCGTCCTCCTTCTCATTGGGAGCGCCGGATCCCTCCGTTGGTTGGGGGAGATCTTCGGCGTCCGCCTTATTTCCCGGATCCTCCCCGGTCTTGTCCGGTTCCGCCTCCGGACAGGGGGAAGGTTCCGCGGATTCCTCCGCCGATGCCGCCGGAGCCTCAGTCGGCGGCTGGGGGTCCGGCTCCGCCTCCGGTTCCGGATCTGCCTCCGGCTCCGGGGCCTGGATCTTTTCGGAGATCATATGCACCTTCTTCGCCGGGGCCTCGATCTCCTCCGGCTGGGAGGGCCGGAAGCCGTCCTGTTTCGTAGAGGCGTAGGGGTTCTCCACCGTGGTGGGATCCCGGCCCTCGATGATGGCCACCATCTCCCCGCCTGTAATCGTCTCCTTTTCCAGCAGGTAGGCCACCACCCGGTCCATATCCTCCCGGTTCTCCCGGATGGTCTCCACGGCGCTCTTATAGCACTGTTCCAAAATCACCTTCACCGCCTGGTCCATGGCGGCGGCGGTATCCTGGGCCACGTCCATGCCGTAGCCTCCGTCCAAGAACTGGGTCCGGCGGGAGGCCAGGGCCATCATGCCGAATTCCTCGCTCATGCCGTACATGGCCACCATGTTCCGGGCCACGTTGGTGGCGTCCTGGATATCCTGGGCGGCGCCGTTGGTCATGGTGTTCATCACCACTTCCTCCGCCGCCCGGCCCCCCATGGAAACCGTGATTTTCGCCATAAGCTCGTCTTTTGTGCGCAGCTCGGTCTTGTCCTCCTCCGGCATCAGCAGGGTATAGCCCAGGGACCCCTCCGTGTGGGGGACGATGGTGATCTTCTGCACCGGTTCCGTGTTCTTCTGCCGGTAGGCCACCATGGCGTGGCCCACCTCGTGATAGGCCACCAGTTTCTTCTCGAACTCCGTCAGGACGCTGCCCTTTTTCTCCGTTCCGGCGATGACCAGTTCAAAGGCCGCCAGCAGGTCCTCCTGAATCACCAGTTTCCGCCCCATGCGCACGGCCCGCAGCGCCGCCTCGTTCACCAGGTTCGCAAGGTCCGCCCCCACGGTGCCCGCCGTGGCCAGGGCCACTTTCTTGAGATCCACGTCCTCCGCCAGCTTGATATTCCGGGTGTGGACTTGGAGTGTCGCCAGCCGCCCCGCCAGATTGGGCCGGTCAATGGTAATGCGCCGGTCAAAGCGGCCGGGCCGCAGCAGGGCCTGGTCCAGCACCTCCGGGCGGTTGGTGGCCGCCAGGAGGATCACGCCCCGGGTGGGGTCGAAGCCGTCCATCTCCGCCAGGAGCTGATTTAAGGTCTGCTCCCGCTCGTCGTTGCCCCCCATGCGGTTGTCCCGGGACTTGCCGATGGTGTCGATCTCGTCGATAAAGACGATGCAGGGGGCCACCTTGTTGGCCTCTTTGAAGAGGTCCCGGACCCGGCTGGCGCCCACGCCTACGAACATCTCCACGAAGTCGGACCCGGAGATGGAGAAGAAGGGGACCCCCGCCTCTCCCGCCACGGCCTTTGCAAGGAGTGTCTTTCCCGTGCCCGGAGGGCCTACCAGCAAGGCGCCCTTGGGGAGTTTCGCGCCGATCTCCGTATATTTTCCCGGGTTGTGGAGAAAGTCAATGATCTCCGTCACGGACTCTTTCGCCTCGTCCTGTCCGGCCACGTCCGCGAAGTACACGCCGGTGGACCGCTCCATATACACCTTGGCGTTGGACTTCCCCACGCCGCCGATGCCGCCTAAGCCCCCCTTTTTCGCCATCCAGTTCATAAAGAAGGACAATCCCGCGATCATAATCACGAAGGGCAGCAGGTTGATGAGCACCACCAGTACCGGGTTTGTGGGGGCGTGGTACTCCTCTAAGATTTTCGCCCCGGCGTTGACCTGGCGCAGATAGGCCACCGTAGCGTCCCGGGACTCCACCCGGACGGTGAACAGCCGCAGAGCGTCCTCATGGGTCAGTCCCGCCTTGTCCTCATAGGCGTAGCGCACGGTGCCCTGGGCGTCGGTGGTGCGGGTGTAGGACACGCCGTCCGCCCCCTGGAATACGCAGCCCTCCACAGGCACCAGCAGCAAAATGGATTCCCGGGAGCTGAACTCCACGGATTCCAGTTCCTGGCTCTGGGCCAGGCGCAGGTATTCGCTGTACTCCATCTCCAAGGAGCTGGACTGGCGGGAGGTGTTGTTCATATTTGTGCCGCCCCAGTACATCAGCACCGTGATGACCAGCGCTAAGGACACCATCTGGACAAAGCCCCGGAGGTTCCGGTTCCGGTCGTCCTCCGGACCCTTTTTGTTGTGTTGGTTCCGATCCTCCATAAGCAAGCGGATCTCCTTTCCGAAAACAGGATCTATTTTCCATTTTCATATTGTGGCAGTATACCATATTCTTCTCCCGCCCACAAGAACGGGGCCCAAATTTTTCGTAAAGATTTTGTAAATTCCGGCGGAACGCTTTGCCTGTTCCGGCGGAATGTGGTATACTGTGGGAAAAAACGGGCGGAGGGACAGCCAATGGCAGCCGGAATGGACGAAAAACGGGAGGGCGTCTTTGAGGGACGCAACGCCGTGGCGGAAGCGATCCGTTCCGGTGTCCGGTTTGACAAGGCTTTTGTCCTGCGGGGGGCCTCCGGAGAACTGCTGCGCCTGGCCGGGAAGCTCCGCGCTTCCGGCGCGGTGGTGGTGGAGGCGGACCGGCAGAAGCTGGACGCCATGAGCCAGACCCAGGCCCATCAGGGCGTCATCGCCCTGGCGTCGGCGGTGGAATACGCGGAGGTTCCGGACCTGCTGCGCCTTGCGGAGCAGCGGGGGGAGCCGCCGCTGATTGTGGTATGCAACGGGATCGAGGATCCCCGGAATCTGGGAGCCATCATCCGGGCCGCCGAGTGCGCCGGGGCCCATGGGGTGGTGATCTCCAAGCGGCACAGCGCTACGCTGACCGCGGCGGCGGCGAAAGCCTCCGCCGGGGCGGTGTTCCACCTGCCGGTGGCCCGGGTAGCCAACATCCCGTCCTGTCTGAAAGAACTGAAAAAACAGGGCCTCTGGGTATTTGGCGCGGAGGCCCGGGGAACCGTGCCCCTGTACGGGGCGGATTTGACGGGTCCCGCCGCCCTGGTGATTGGAAGCGAGGGCGCGGGGCTGTCCCGTCTGACGGCGGAGACCTGCGACGTGCTGGTGAGCATTCCCATGCGGGGAAAGCTCAACTCCCTCAACGCCTCCGCCGCCTGTGCCATCCTGCTGTATGAGGCCCTGCGCCAGCGGGCTTTTGTTTAGGAAACCCTGATGAAATCCGTCTGCGGTCCTTGCCAGATTTTATCAGCGTTTCCTTGAATGATTCGGCATATTCCATGTTTCACGCCGAGAGGGGAGTGCCATGGCAGTCAAGCAATTTAGCCGGATTGAACTGGACGAGGAAACCCAGTTCCGGTATTTTTTAGACGATTTGGATACGGACACAGACGTGCCCGCGGAGGACACGGACTACTCGTTTGAGGAGATTATGGCGGAGTTCGGCGGAGGGCTGGAGCGCTGGCTCACCGCCGCCGCGTCGGAGATGGAGGCGGATCTGCCCCAGCCCGCCGTACGGCTGGAAATTTTCATCGAGCCGCCTCCCGTTCCGGAGCCGCCCAGAGAAGAAGCGCCGCCGGAAATGCCGGAGGCGGTATCGGAGCCGTCCCCGGAACCGGAGGCCGTACAGGAGAGCGTCGAAGAACCTGTCGTCCTTGAAGAGAAGTCCGTGGAAGAAGCGCTTCCCCAGACGGAGAAAGCGCCGGTGGAGGCTGTCCATACGGAAGAAACGCCGGAGGAAGCGGAGGAAGATCATTCCCCGGAAGCGCCGGAGATGGAGGAAGAAGCCCCGGAGGCGGAAGAGCCCCAAACGGAAACGCCGGAGGATGAGGAACCCTCAGAGACGGAAGTACCCCAGGTGGAAGAAGAACTTCCGGCGGAGGAACCCGCAACGGAGGAACCGGAGGCGGAGAGAGAAGAAGCCGCAGAAGCCACGGCAGAAGAAAAACCTACGGCGGAAGAAGAACTTCCGGTGGTGGAGGAACTTCCCGTCCAGGCAGTCGAACCGGAGGCTCCCGCCGAAGAAGCCCGGAAGCAGGAAGCCCCGCCGGAAGAAGCCCCCCCGCAGCCGTCCCTGTGGACCCGGCTGGGCCAGGCGGTCCGGGGACGGTTCACAAAGCCAAGCCGCGTCCCGGAGACGCCGGAGGAGGAGACGCCTCCAATGCCCGCCGCCACCGTGGAGGACGTGGTGGGCAGCACCGTGGACGCCGTCATGGCGGACCGCTGCCGCTATCCCCGGCGGACCCTGTTCTCCCGCCGTCCCATGGAGGACACGGAGATCCTGGGGCCGGAGCCGGATTTGGCGGCGGCGGCGGAGCGGTACCGGGCGGAGAGCGTCCGGCGGAGCCGGGGACAGATTCCCGCTCTGTGCGTGGCCCTGATTCCAACGCTGGTGCTGCTGGCGGAACAGTTTCTTCCCGGCTTTATGCTGTTGGAGGGTTTCCCGGAGGCCCGGGGCTTTCTCCTTCTGCTGTGCCTGGGGGTGGAGCTGTTCCTGTGCAGGCAGGTGTTTACGGATAACCGGTGCCTGGGGGCCTTTCTCTGCGGCGTCAGCGCCGTGGCGGCGGCAATGGACTGCGCCGTGGAACTGCTGGACGTGGGCCGCACCGCCGCGGAACCCTACGGCGCGGCGGCGTGTCTTGCCCTCGCGGCGGCGAAATGGGGCGTGAGCTTAGAGAGCCGGGGGATGTACGACGCCCTGCGCACCGCCGCCCTGGACCGGAACCCGCCCTGGCTGGTGACGGATACGGACAAGGGGAACCGGAAACAGCCCGGGGCCCTGCCGGGATTCTATACGTCTATTATGCGGCGGAACTTCTCCGCCCTGTGGCAGACGCCTCTGGCCCCCCTGATTCTGGCGGCCAGCCTGGTATTTGCGGCTCTCAGTTCCCTGGGCCAGGACCGGGGGGCGGACTTCTTCCTGAACTGGTCCGCCATTTTAGCCGCCGGAGCCACCTGGACCCTGCCCCTTTGCTGGGGGCTTCCCTGGGCGCGGCTGTCCCGGCGGCTGAACCAGATGGGCTGCGCTTTGGCGGGCTGGAGCGGCGCGGAACAGCTGGGCCGCCGGAAAAAGATGATCGTCACCGATGGGGATCTGTTCCCCCCGGGATCCGTGGCCATTGAGGGCATCACGGTCCACGACATTGAGGCGGAAAAGGCGGCGTCCTATGCCGCCAGCATGGCCCGGTGCTCCGGCTGTGTGCTGGAACGGGTCTTTGACCAGCTCCTTCGCAGCGAGGGGGGACAGTACCTTCCGGTGCAGGACTTCCAGTTCTATCAGGAGGGAGGCTTCTCCGGTGCCATCCAGGAAGAGGATGTGCTCTTTGGTACGGAGTCCTTCCTGCTGAAAATGGGCATCCATCTGGGAGACGCCAGCCGTCCCCACACGGGAATGTATCTCTCCGTGGGCGGGCGTTTGGCGGCCACCTTCTCCCTGCGCTATGACCCGGCGGAAAACGTGGACTACGCCCTGGGGCTTATGCGCCGCAGCCGCGTCACGGCGATTCTGGCCTCCCGGGACCCCAACGTCACCCCCAAACTGCTTCAGCGCAAATTCCAGCGGAAACTGCGGGTGGAGTACCCCAGCCTGACCGTCCGGGTGGCCTTGAGCGAACCGGGAAAGCGCCGGGCCATGCCCCGGGCTCTGCTTCTGCGGGAAGGACTGCTGCCCTACGCGGGAGCCGTGGTAGGGGGGCGGAGGCTGTGCCGGGGCGTGCGGCGGGCCACGGAACTGGCCCTGTTCGGAAGCGCCGCCGGAACCCTGCTGGCCTTCTATCTGGTGTTCCAGGCCCGCTACAATCTGCTGACCCCCCTGAACCTGATCCTCTTTTTGCTGCTGTGGGCGGTGCCGGTGCTGCTGGTGATGGATCTGTCGTGATAATCCGGGCGGATTTCGTACAGTGATGGAAGAATCTTCCGCTTCCGGGAAAAATAAAGGTTGTATTGCGGGGCGGAATGTTGTATAATCAGGGCATGGAACCCCTGGAAGTCAACGCTGCAAGGAGTGGAAACATGAGCTATTCAGTGGAAAAAATCCGTAACGTCTGTCTTTTGGGCCACAGTGGCAGCGGAAAAACCGCCCTGGCGGAGAGCCTGCTGTACATGACCGGGGCCATCGACCGCATGGGCCGCGCCGCCGACGGCAACACCGTGTGCGACTCCGATCCGGAGGAAAAGCGGCGGCAGATCTCCCTGTCCACCGCCCTGGCCCCTGTGGAGTATCAGGGAACCCGGATCAACGTGCTGGACGCCCCCGGCGCGTTTGACTTCGCGGGAGGTGCCGTGGAAGCCCTTCGGGCCGCCGACGCCGCCATTTTGGTCTGCGCCGCCAAGGACGGGGTGTCCGTGGGCTTGGAAAAGGCGTGGAAATACTGCGAGGAGCGGAATATGCCCCGCTTCGTCTATATCTCCAAAATCGACGAGGAGAACAGCGACTTCGCCGGAACCCTGGAGGCCATCCGGGGACGGTTTGGCAGCAGCGTGATCCCCTGCGCCGCCCCGGACGGCAAGGGCGCTCCCGCCTCCGCGGCGGACACCGTGGACGGATACGCCGACGAGCTGAAAGAGGCCGCCGCCGGCACCAGTGAAGAGCTCATGGAGAAATTCTTTGACGCGGGAGATCTGTCCCCCGAGGACCTGAAAACGGGCCTCCGGGCGGCGGTGCGGGATCTGGCCCTGTTCCCGGTGCTCTTTGGCTCCGCCACCTCCGGCGTGGGCACCAAAACCCTGCTGGATACCCTTGTCTCCCTGGCTCCCAATCCCCAGGAGGGTCCGGCGTGGACCACCACGGAGGGAGACGCCTTCCCTGTGACGCCCTCCGGCGCGCCTGTGGGCTACGTGTTCAAGACCCTCTCCGACCAGTACGGGAAATACTCCTATGTGAAGGTCCTCTCCGGCACCCTGACGCCGGATCTCCCCATGCTGAATCCCCGGACCGGCTCCACGGAGAAGCTGGGCCGCCTGTACGCCATGCGGGGCGCCAAGGCCACCGAGGTCAAGGAACTGGTCTGCGGCGACATCGGGGCCATCGGCAAAATGGACAAGGTGAAAACCGGGGATACCCTGTGCGATCCCAAAAAGGCCGTGTCCTTCCCCGGGATCCCCTACGCGGAGCCCTGCTATTCCGTGGCCATTGTGCCCAAGACCCGGGGCCAGGAGGACAAGATCTCCCAGGGCCTGGGCCGTTTGAACGAGGAAGATCCCTCCTTCGCCGTGTCCAGCAACGCCGAGACCCATCAGATGCTGCTCTCCGGCGCGGGGGATATGCAGATTGACGTGCTGGTGAGCAAGCTCAAGAGCCGCTTCAACGTGGAAGCGGAATTGAAGCCCACCCGGGTACCCTACCGGGAGAAGATCCGCAAGACCGTCCAGAAGCAGGGCCGCCATAAGAAGCAGACCGGCGGCAGCGGCCAGTTCGGCGATGTGTGGATCCGCTTTGAACCCAACCCGGAGCAGGAAGAGATGGTATTCGCGGAGGAAGTGTTCGGCGGCAGCGTGCCCCGGAACTTCTTTCCGGCGGTGGAAAAGGGACTGCGGGAGGCCTGCGTCCACGGACCCCTGGCGGGCTATCCCGTGGTAAACCTGAAGGCCGTGCTGTACGACGGCTCCTCCCACCCGGTGGACTCCTCCGAAATCGCCTTTAAGACCGCCGCCCAGCTGGCCTATAAGGCCGCTTTGCCGGAGGCGAACCCGGTGCTGCTGGAACCTGTGGGGGAACTGAAAGTCACCGTGCCGGACAGCTATATGGGCGATGTCATCGGCGATCTGAACAAGCGCCGGGGCCGGGTCATGGGCATGGATCCCACCGGCGACGGCAGCCAGGTCATCTCCGCCGAGGTGCCCATGGCGGAAATGGGCTCCTACGCCATCGACCTGCGGTCCATGACCCAGAGCCGGGGCAGCTTCACCTTCCACTTCGTCCGCTATGAGGACTGCCCCCCGGCGGCCCAGGAGAAGGCCATTGCCGAGGCCAAGGCCCTGGCGGAACAGTAAGAGATTCCAGGTATTTGAATGGATGTTCCGGAACCCCGGCGCGATTTCGTTGGGGTTCCGAGACACAGAGGGGTATCCCAATGTGAAAAAGGAGGAGACAAGTATGAAAAAGTGGGTATGTTCGGTCTGCGGTTACGTACATGAGGGCGACACTCCCCCGGAGAAGTGCCCCATCTGCAAGGCTCCCGCTGAGAAGTTCACGGAACAGGCCGGAGAGATGGTCTGGGCGGCGGAACACGTGGTGGGCGTGGCCCAGGGCGCTCCGGAAGATATCATCAAGGATCTGCGGGATAACTTCACCGGCGAATGCTCCGAGGTGGGGATGTATCTGGCCATGAGCCGTGTTGCCTACCGGGAGGGCTATCCGGAGATCGGTGAGTACTGGCGCAGGGCGGCCTTTGAGGAGGCGGAACACGCCGCCAAGTTTGCCGAACTCCTGGGCGAAGTGGTGACGGACAGCACCAAGAAGAACCTGCAGATGCGGGTGGACGCGGAGAACGGCGCCACGGCGGGCAAGACGGACCTTGCCAAGCGGGCCAAGGCGCTGAACCTGGACGCCATTCACGACACGGTCCACGAGATGGCCCGGGATGAGGCCCGGCACGGCAAGGCCTTCGCGGGTCTGCTGAAACGGTATTTCGGCTGAGCGGAAGAAAAGCTGAGGGCTTTCCGGGGAGGCACACCGAATGGACGGCATGACGGATACCCAGTATAAAGGCGTCCTGCTGGACGCGAAACAGGACTGGGAAGAACTTCTGAAATTTCTGGAAGAGCCGGAGACGCCGGACGTGGAGAAGGCCAAAGCGTGGGCCAGGCAGCAGGCTGCGAAGATCGACGAGAAACTGAAAATGTAACAGACAAACGGGGGAACCGGATTCCGGTTCCCCCGTGTTTTTATGCCTTTTCCTTGTCATCCTTCCCGGGCTTGTAGACCTCATTGCCGGATTCAATATAGATCAGAAAATCGTTGATCTTCTCCGCACTCCATCCGGCTTCCCGCAGCCCCAGGATCAGCCGCGCAATTTCGGTCATGTTCATACGCGCTCCCCCTTCCGCGCAAGATCGCTGTGCAAACGATGGTGTACACGCTCAGTTTACCGCCTTGTCCCGTCAATGTCAAGGGCTGCTTTCGCGCTCTTTCAGGCTTGCTTCAGTTCAAGTTACTGCCACGGCAGCGAATGGAAATTCTATTGTTTACGAGTATCAGCTCCACCCCGCGGTTTTCAAAATATAGCTCCGCTCCGCTTTGGTGATGCGTCCGTCGCTGACGGCCCGGTCCAGAATGGCGCTCCAGCCTGGCGTCAGTCCGGTGGGGGTACCGCCCTGGCGTTTCTGGCGGTTTTGTTCCTTGCGGATGGTGTTCAGCAGGGTCTGGGCCTCCTGTCCCAGTTGGGATTCCTGGGTGATGGCGGCGCTCTTTTCACTGGACGCGGCGGAACTGCCCGTACTCTTGGCGGACGCCGTGGATGCAGTTCTTTTCGCGGCGGAGGATTGGGAGGAACCGCCGGATGCGGCCTTGCTGGAAGAAGAACTGGATGCGGTCTTTGCGGCGGCCTGTTCCCGGTAGGAGGCAGCCATGGCGGAGGCGGCGCTGTCGGAGATTCCGGCGGCGGAGAGGGTGTTGGAGTCCGGCTTCACACCGCCCCGGATGAGGGCCATGGCCAAGGTATAGTAGTACTGGCGGTCCCGGTTGGACTGGGTTTGGGCGGCGCTCTCCCGGGACAGGTCCAGTTTTTCCTGATTGACCTGATTGGTCAGGGCCTGCTGCTGGCGCTGGTAGGCGGTTTCCTCCGCTTTCCGGGCGTTCTCTTCTGCCTTCCGGGCGTCCTCCACGGCGTAGCGCTCCTGTTTCAGGTCGTACTCCCGCTGATCCGTCTGCTGGTCCCAGGCGAATTTCTCCCGGTTCAGGGCCATCTGCTGTTCCCACTGGTCCTGGCTCAGTTCCATCTGCCGAAGTTTCGTGTTATACTCCGCCTGCCACTGGTCCTTCCGGGCGTTGAACTGGTCCACGTCCAGGTTGTACTGCATGGCCCACTTTTCCAGGTCCGCCAGTTCCGTCAGGTACTGCTGGGTCAGCTGCAGCAGGGCGTCCGCCTTTTCATACTCCCCCCTTGCCCGCAGTTCCGTCATCTGCCGGGCGGTATCCGTGGCCATGGCGGTCTGGGCCAGACGCACCGCCTGACGGTTGGCGGAGGCGGTATTCATAATGGCGTCGTACTGGGCGGCACCGATGCCGCCCCGGTCCCCCCGCATTTCGTTGTAGAGGGCCTGGTTGTCCTTGGCCCGGGCCTCCCCGATGTTGATCTGGTTTTGCTGGGTCTCATACTGGGCGTTGGCGGCATCCCGGGTCCGGGCCAGTTCGTTGACCGCCTGGGCGGTGGACCAGTCCACTGACGCCTGGGCCTGGGCCTGGGCGGCGGAGCGCTTCTGGTCCATAAGATTTCTTAAATTCTCGGTATCCGCATACCCGGTCCGGCTGGAATCCGGCGCGGCGGGGACAGCGGGGACGGCGGCCTGTTCCGCCGCCCCGTAGACCTGTTTGAGGTCATAGGCCATGGATCATCCCTCCTCCGGATCGGATTCGGGTTCCGTGTTCTGCGGCGTCTCCTCCTGCGGCGCGGGTTCGTTCTCCTCATTTGGCGGCATTTCTTCCTCCTGGGGCGGCGCAGGGGAGGCGGCGCTTTCAGCGGCCTCAATGAGAGCATTGTGCGCGTCAATGGCGGTCTGGAGTTCCACCAGATCCTCTTCCAGCAGAACGCCCTTGTCCATGTACCCGGCGGCGTTGAGAATCACCCAGTAGTCCGGCATATTGCCGATGGCCTGTAGAAAACCGTTTTTGACAAAGATCCGGAAAGAAAACATTTTACACTCCTCCTTCATTCTCTCAGAAATTCGTGCCCAAAGACAGGATCGCGTTGGTAAGCGCCGTAGTTTCCGCCTCTATGGCCTGGAACGCCAGCCCCACGTCCGCCCGATACTCTGCTTCCACGCTTCCGGTATCGGCGGAGATGTGGTTTTCTCCCAGCAGGGTCCGGACCTCCGCCGGGGTGAGTGGGTAGGTGAGGGAGGCAGCCAGTTCATAGACCACCTGGGCTCCGGTTGTGGGCGTGGTTCCCGCCGCGTATACGTCCCGGTCACTGGTCCACGCGCCGGGCAGGGTTTCCCCGGCGTAACTGGCAATGATGCCGTGGGTCACAGTGAGCTTTCCTGTCACAACATCCAGGGTTCCGCCATAGACAGTCCCTGCCGATCCGGTAGAGAGCGTGACGGATTGAGCATTCTGCCCTTCTCCGTCTGTCCGGCTCACCGTCACGCTGTCCCAGCCGGTAATGGGCCGGATATTCTCCGGGGACGGGTCTCCGCTGCCGGGCTGTACCGCCGCAATCTGTACCGTCAGAGCTTTCACGGGCACATCCTCCGCGCCGTCAGTAAAGGACGCGGGATTTCCGGAGGCGGTTTTGGCGGGATAGGTGGCGTACTGCATATACGCCGTGTCCGCCCGATAACGGATCGTGAGGGGGATATTGTTTGTGCCATCGTTGGCGTAGATGACGTTTTCCCCCAGCAGGGTTGTCAGCGTGACGTTTTCCAGTGTGCCATCCGTGCCGACAGTGAGGGTTTCGGACGCCGTGGGGGTGTTACCGTCCCGTGTCACGCCGTAGCGGGTGAGCGTCACGGACTGGCCCGCAAGAGAGGCGTCCACCGTGACGGACTGCAAGACCGCGCCGTCGTACCCGTCCGCAATCACTATGGGATTCCCGGAAGTGTCCTTGTAGACAGACGGGTCCATCTGCCGGACAATCTCCTGCAAAAGGGCGTTCTGCTCCTGTAACTGGGTAATCTGGGCGTCCCGCTGGTCCAATGCCGCCTGGGTTGCTGTGGAGATGGGCTTCTCCGCGTCGGAGGTGTTTTCCACGTTCCCCAGGCCAACGTCAGACTTATCCAGCGTGATATTCCCGGAAAGCGCCTTCCCGTTGACCGTGGTGGTCTTGGGGACAAGGCTTGTGTCCGCAGGGTGTGTATGGTCCTCCCGGGCGTATTTGGCGGAGGTCCCCACAGCGGCGGTGCCGTCCATGAGGGGAGACGCTGTGGCGGGAGTGTAGGTGGTGTCCGTGAACACGGCATTGGACGGCACATCGGCGTCCACCGTGTGCGTCATAGCGGTCACGGTGCCATCGGCGGAGACATAGACACCCCGATTGGCCGCGCCTGTCACGGGAAGTTTATCCTGTTTCCCGGACAGGTCCACCATTCCGGCCAGAACATCATACTTGTACGTGTTCTCTCCCGCCACGGCCACAACCACGTTGGTTCCAGCGGGATAGGGTTTCCCGGCCCCCTCCACAAAGTCCGCTGTGGTGATAAAGCCCTCCGACAAATTCACCACCAGACCTAAATTGGCCTGTGTCAGAGCGGGAAGGTTGGCCAGCGCCGCGGATCCGGCCGCTTTATACGCGCTGGAAACTCTGGCGTCAATGGCGGAGTGTACCTGCGCCTCCGTCTGGAAGGCGGCGTCGTTGGTGAGGTCGCTGGTCTTTTCTGGGACGCGGGCGGCAATGGTCAGCACGCCGTTTGACTGGGTCATCGTGACGTTTTCCCCCTGCTGGATGGTCAGGGTGTTCTCTCCGTTCAACAGGGCGTCCCGTCCGGGAGAAAGCCCGAAATTCAGAGTGACAGCGCCGTCCAGCACAGTCTTTGTGACAGTGGGACTGCTTCCCTGGGCCAACGCGGAGGCCGTGACGCCCAGATTCTCCACAGCCTGCCGTGCGGCTTCCGCGTCCGCGGCGGCGCTTTCGGCGGCGGATTGGGCGGACTGGGCATCCTGAACCGCCTGGTCCGCGAGATTGCCGGAGGCGGTGACCTGGGCCGCTGTCTCTTCCGCCGAGGCTGCCGCCTCTAAGAGCCGCTCGATCCAGTCCATGCCCGCCTGGGGAGCCTCCGCCGTGGGCGGGGCCATGGCCGGGTCCACCCGGGTTTGGTAGACGGCGCTTTTCACCACGGCGTCTCCCACGAAGTAGCGCAGCTCCGCCCTGCCGTAGCGGCAGACCTGGTCCGTATCCGTCCGGGTGACATCCCAGAGGACGCTTCCGTCCTCCTGGACGGTCACCACCGGATAGGGGTACAGATCCTCCTGCCTCTGGTGGATCAGCCGGGCGGTTCCCTGTCCGTACTGCTTCTGCCAGCCGGAGAGATCAAAGGCGATCCGGCGGGCCAGATGTTCTCCCTGTCGTCCCAGGGGAATCGGTTCGTGGGGGTTTGCGTGTATGACTTGCATATCTGCCTCCTTCAGTCCAAAAGGGAGGGCGCGTAGTATCCGGCGGGGACAATATAATACAGGGTGTAGACAGTCCCGCCCTCCGTGATGGTGATGGTATTGTCCCCAAATTGTACGGTGACGGTATCGCCGGAGATGGTAAGCGTATAGGTCCGGGTGGTGTAGTTATACCGCCAGTCGCTGATGGTGCGCAAAAGGCCGGTGGCGGGATTGTAGAAGGTGCTGGTAGTCTCCTTTATCAGGGTGCCGCTTCCTGCCCGGAGGACCTGTCCCTGGGAGAGGGTGCCGTAGTACCCGGCAATGGACGTGGGGCGTCTTTCAATCTTCATTTCTGATCCGGTATATTCATCATACATTGGCGTGATATAATAGCGCGGCAGCCAGACATTGATGACACCCTGCGTATAATAACCGTGTTCTTCCCCGGCGTAATACTTGTTACTGTTATACTCTATGCTAAAAGGGTTGCCATGCTCTCGAAAGTAAGGGGCTTCCGATTCGTATTGGCCTCTGTGAAAATGCTCTGTGTGGTCCTCTGCCAGCGCGGTCATTTCAAAAAACTGACTGGCAATTTTTGAGTATGTTCCAGATACGGGAGGGTTTAGCCGGACATTGCGAAATCCAGCGCCAACAGGAATCGGCTGCGAACCGATAATATGCCAAAGGCACCGCAGACTTCCATCCGCGTTTTTTAATACTGTGCCGGATGTGGATGGACTTGAGTTTGACGTTTTCCCAGCGTGCATACTTAAACTGCTAAAAACCTGCGGAAATCCCCTCACAGTAACCTCCGAATATTTGGAGGAGTATATTCCGGTCCGGTATGTGTACTGCAATACAAAATTAAAATAAGCATTCGTCCCGGTCAGGAGAATATCCTCCGCAGCAGGTTCCCACACAAAAGATCCGGTTTTCGTAACGCCTTGAAACTCCAGCCCGCTGATAAATTCCGCGTATGTGTCGGCGTTACGCAAAACCGGATTGGCGTGGTTTGCCGCCGCCCAGGTGTAGAAATCCACAGTTACATACGTGCCCGGTTCGCCGGGGACAAACACGCCGTCGGCTCTTGCGGCCCAGCCTTTCAACTGCCGCCCTACGGCGATTCCCGCCAGGAAACTTTTCTTGTCATACGCCATACCTGTCACCACGCAATCACAGTCTCATGCCCGCCGCCGTCCGTGATCTTCACAGGCCGGTCATTCTCATCAAATTCCACCCGGTATTGCTGGGGCGCCGACACGCCGTCCAGGGTTTCTGTGAATACCCCATTGTCGAACTGGGAGAAGTCCAGGGCGGCGGTTTTCCGCACGCCGTACAGGTCCAGATATCCGGAGGTGTCCATGCTGATGCCGCAGAGGGTTCCCTCCGGGGTGGTGTATTGCAGTTCAAAGCCCTCGGTGCCTTTTTTGACCCGGGCGAAGTTGTATCCCGCCGCGTTCCCCGCGCCGTACACGTCCACGGGTTCATAGACGCCGTTGGCCCCCATCTCAAAGCGGATGCTCCGTTTCACGGCCTCTGTATACCCGTAGACGTACACGGGATAGGCCGTGGGCGTGGTGGTGGTGAAGATCCGCTCGTTCTGGTTGTTTCTGGGATAGCCGTCGGCCCCCAGGGCCATGCCGGACACGTCCACGGGCCAGTATAAAGGCGTCCCGTCGGGTTTTGCCGCCTGCTGCCGCTCCCCGGTGCACTGGCCTGTGACAAAGTTCAGGTACTGGTCCTGGCAGACAATGAAGTTGTCGTCGGACGTATCCCCTGCCAGATACTTCGCCACCCGCCGGGAGGTGGACAGCTTGTCCACCGCCAGATCCGCCACCTCTCCCGTGGCGGCGTACAACGCCTCCGCCGACAGTTCCCCGGACACGTCCACGTCCCCGTCTAAAAGGATGGTGCCCGCGGCGGCGGGGGTGTCCCCGACTTTTAAGGTGATCCCGGCGTAGACCCGGCCGTCCTCCGTCATCCGGGAAACTTCCATAGAGATTTGGCCGGCCATAAGTTCCAGCACGGCCTCCGCCCCCAGGGCATCCTGGGCGGCGGCGGTCAGGGACTGGGCGGTCTGCTGTAAAACGGTAATGTCCCCCTGGTTTCTCTGAACCAGGCTCTCAATGACGGCGGCGTCCTGCCGGAGGACGGACAGATCCCCGTCCACATTGGCCTGGACCCGTCCGGCGGCGTCGTCCACGTAGGCCCGGGAGGCGGCCTCGTCGGTGAACTGGGGCACCCGGCGAAACAGCCGGAGGGGACCCTGCATGGTGCCGCCGCTGAGGGGCAGATACGCCCCCGAAGCAGCCCCATTGCCGGATCCGCTTCCCCCACCGGACCCGCCGCCGCCCCAGTCCCCGGCTTCCAGCACTGGCAGAAGGACGTGGTTCAAATAGGACTGGATCTCCGTGTACAGGCTCTGGATATCCTTTCGGTTTTGGATCTCACTGGTTTCCTGGGTGGCGTAATCCGCCGGATCCTCCCAGTTTTTTGTAAAAATCAGCCTTGGAATCTGCTGGCTCAAGGGTATCCCTCCTAACGTTCCCGGCGGCAGAGCCGGTAGTGAAGCTCCATGGCGTACACCGCCAGGTCCTCCCCAGGGGTCTGGTTTTCCAACCGCAGGGAAAAGTGGCGCACGTGTCGGCACTTGGGACGGCGGCGGAACACGGCCGCCCGCAGGGGCACGGACAGATCCCGAAACGTCAGATCCCGCCGGGACAGCCGGTCAGTTCCCGCCGTCACCAGAGGCGTGGCATCTGTCCGGGTTCCGTGGTCCGTCTCATAGCGGACTTCCGTGTGGCTGGGGAACTCCGCCGGGGCGGAGAGCAGCAGGGTGTCCACGTCTTTGAGCCGGTCGTAGCCGCCGAAGTTTTGCAGGGGCATTCGATAGACCTTCCGGATGCCCTCCCCGTAGTCGGACAGTACCGCCCCCAGGCGGGTCACCCGTCCGGACTGGTTTAAGTGATACGTTTCCCCGCCGGACTGGAACCAGCACACCGGATGGAAGTCCGTAAAGTAATACCAGGCGCCGCCTCCGGCGTAATCCCACACCCACACGTGACCGTTGACGGAGAGGTAATACCGCCGCCCGTCGTCGTGGCTGGACACGGTGCCCGGGGCCGTCCGCAGGTCATAGAGCAGGCCGGGACGGCGGTCGGAGCCGTTGATTTTCCGGCTGACGCACTCCAAGTTGTTCTCATAGGCGGCGCTGGCGCTGCGGACCCGGAACACGCCGCCGGAACTGGCAAAGACCAGGTTGTTCTCAATGAGCTGGATGCTGCCGGGCATATCGCAGCCGATGCGGTCATTGACCCTTCTGTATGACAGGGCGATGTTCTCCCGGCCCTCCACCGTCTCCAGTCCGGCTTCCAGCTTTCCGATGCTGGCCTCCTGAAAGACCAGCAGCTGATCGTACTGCCGGCCAAAGCCCGTGACGCCGTTCTCCGTTTCCCCTGCCAAATTGTAGTGGGTCATGGGCCAGTAGGTGGGATCCAGTCCCAGGTCCGTATTGCCGCTCCAAAAGACGGCGTTGGGCTGGGCACGGCTTCGTCCGGTGTCGCCCCCCAGCACCGCGCACAGCTGGGTTCCCGTGCCGTACACCGCCGCGTAAGGGCAGTTCAGCACGGCGTTCAGGGCGTCGGGATTGGCCTTGCGGTAGACAATGGACACGGTGTTTCCCGTGGGGGGGACGGTGACGGCCGGGGCTTCCTCGAACGTGACGGTGCCCGCCGCCAGATCCACGGTGTAGTCCCGATCTTCCTCCATGGGAATGCCGTCTACCGTGACTTCCTCCACGCTGTCAATGTCCCGGACCGGCAGGTGGTACTCCCGGTTTCCCAGTTTCAGGGTAAAGGTCAGGGTCCGCCCCGCCGCCGGGGCCGTGTGGAACAATACCGTGGCGGTGGGCAGGTCCACGGTGTACAGGGCGCTGTCCCAATAGGCGTTGTCCACGTAGACACTCTCGATACCCCGGAACAGTTCCGGGTCCGAAAGGCCCTCCTCCCCGTCTCCGGCCCCGGCATCGGTCAACAGGAAGGCCCGCCGGGTGCCGTCGGCCTGACGGGTGACGGTCTCCGGGGTGGTCAGGGCGTTGTAGGTGACGCGCTTGCGGTCCGACAGCCGGTTCTCCGGCTGGTACAGGTCCCCGCCGCCGGTCAGGGGCGAGGCGTTGATGACAATGGTGGGCACATAGGCCCGCTCCGCCGTGTTGCCGTGGAGGAAGGAGCAGGTCTCCCGGTCATAGGCATACACGGAAAAGACCTCCCCCTCCGCCTGATAGGCGATTTTGAAGAACCCGCCCCGGTTTTTATAAAAGAGCCAGTCGCCGAAGCGGAAGAAGGTACCGGAATTTTCGGGGACGCCCTCCGCCATGAGCCGGGGGCGGGGCAGGCCCTCCCCATCGGTGAAGGCGTCGTCCCGGAGGCGCAGAAGATACAGCCCGTCCCCGATGTGGAGGATGGTGTGGCCCCAGAAGGGCTCGGAGGCGGCGTACCCCACCGGGCTTTCGTCCTCCTGGGCGTCTTGGCTCTCCTGGGTTTCCGGATCCTCCCGGAGATCCGCTGTGGCCCAGGCCTGTCCCGGCCGGGAGTGGAGGACCCCGTCCTCCCACCACAGATTCACCAGTTCCGGGCTTTCGTTGGAATTCAGCCGCAGTTCCCCGTCCAGCAGGTTCAGCCCCCCGTCGAAACGGGAGAAGGTCCGGGTATAGGTCCGGGGCGGGCTGGGCAGGCCGCTCATATGCCCCCTCCTTCCTCATACGCGCCGTAGGCGTCCTGGACCGGCAGAAACTCCGCCGTCACCCGGGGCACCATCCGGGAAAGACGCCGCTCATACTCGTTTTGGAGCGCCGCGAAGGAGAAGGCGTCGTCCGTGCGGACCAGGTGGGCGGCGGCGAAGAAGGCCGCCGCCTGCAGGACCTCCGGGTCCTCTTCCAGGGTGTAGGTGTCCGCCGGATTCACGGGAAGCTGTTCCGGATAGCGCTCATACTCCACCAGATAGTGCCCCGGGGACAGCCAGATCCGCCGTCCGCCGGAGATCTGGCAGCGGTTGCAGGGACGGGGCGCGCCGCCGCCGTCCACTTTCCGCACGCCGCCGGACACCAGCCGCCAAAAGTCCTCCGGCAGTTCCGCCCAGCCCGGGGCGTCCTCCCGCCCCAGTTCACACACGGACCGCAGGGGCTTCACCCCCGTGCGGATGTCCATGATGGCCTGGTTGAGAAGGCTGGGGATTTTATGGAGGTCGTCGGACTGGTTGTTGTAGGCCGGGGAAATGGGTTCCCCGGCGATGCTGTACTGATTGGCCAGTTCCAGGACCATCCGTCTGACTTCCTCGTAGGTCATGGGCTCAGCCTCCGGTGGTTCCGCCCGTCTCGCCGCCGGATTCGCCGCCGGATTCGCCGCCGGATTCGCCGCCGGATTCGCCGCCGGATTCGCCGCCGGAACTTGCGGAGGCGGTGACAGCGGTTCCGTGATACCACACGGCGTCCGCCTTTTCTTTCAGGACGAAGCAGTCATAGAGGATCCGTCCCTCTACCAGCCAGCCGGAGATCCCCGGGGGATTGTCGTGGATCTTGTACTCCTCCAACTGTTTCGGTCCCGTGGCCGCCAGGGGATGGGTCAGGAGGAAGGAGCAGCCCGTGGGCAGGCGGGAGGCGGGGACCTTCACAATGCGGCAGCCGTCCACCTCGCCCATAATGCCCTTGCGGAGCATCTTCTGGGAGGCGTCCCCGTAGCGCATGAAGGCCGGATCCTGTTTGAGGAGGTTGGCGAAGCGGTAGGAGCAGAAGCACACCCGCCCGCTGTCCGGGACACAGTGGTTCCCCAGGGCCTCCTGGGCGTTGAGGAACAGGGCGTAGGCGTTGGACTTGGTGGCGGTCTCGTCGTCGGTGTTGTTGTTCGCGCAGGCGGTCAGGGCCAGGGTGCGGAACACATAGGTGTCGTATTCCGGCACCACCACTTCCCGAATCTCCCGGGACAGGGCCTTTCCGGCGTCCATGGTCATCTGGGACTGGTTTTTGTCTCCCCGGTCAATGATGAAGCTGAAGGCCCGGTCCCGGGTGACGGTCAGCTCCTGGACGCTGTTCTCCAAATCCTGGGGGGAGCCATAGCGGGAGGTGCCGCTGCGGGTGTAGTCGGTGAGGGGGACCGTGGGGATGGAGTAGACGTTGACGGTGCGGACCCCCCGGAAGGAGTACTCACTGTTCAAAGCCAGGGCGGCCTGGGAGGCCTCATAGAAGCGCTCGTCCACTTTGCTGGAATATTTGCTGGCAAGATTCACATCGGGCATTGTCTGTTACCTTCCTTTCTGAAATCAGGGTGAGATTGGGAATCCATGGGCGGTATGGACAAAAGGTTACCAGGTGTCGGAGTCGAAGCCCCGCTCAAAGTCGCTGACCGGTTCCGTCCGCCCGCCGGATACCCCCCGGACCACCGCCCGGTTCCGGGTCTCCCGGCTGCGGCGGAGGGCCGCGTTTTCCTGGCGGAGGCGGTCCAGTTCCCGGGTCCGGTACAGGGCATAGGCCAGGAGGAAGTTGCTGCCCTCCGCCACGTCCTTTGCCACCTCCGGGGGAATCTCCTTCAGATCCGGATAGAGGATCCGGGCCATCTCCACCTGGGACCGCAGATCCGCAGGCAGGGCGGCGTCGGCTTTCTCCTCCTCCGGCGCGTCCTTTTCCTCCTCCGGGAGAATGGGCTCCTCCTCCGGCAGGATCAAATTCTCCGCTTCTTCCGGCGGTTTCCGGAGTTTCTGTTCGTTCATCACAACGCTCCTTTCAAACATTTCCGTGAGGGAATTCAAAACCAGGATGTTCCTGTGTTTTGCGAAAAATGGGACGCTTACCCGGGGGTTCTCCGGTCCGCACGCATGGCCCGCTGGGAGAGGACCGTCTTGCGGGCCGTACCGGGCAGGGCGTCCAGGGCCGGGTCAAAGGCCGCGCCTCCGCCGCCGCTGGATACCGCCGTGGGGGGGAGTTCTCCGGCATTGCGCAGTTCTTCCAGCAGTTCCTCCTTCTGGGGGATCAGCTTGTCGGGCATCCGTTCCAGGTACTGGATCAGGCTCAAGGCACCGTCCCGGCGGAGGTTGTCCAAGGTCTGGGCCATGGCGATCTCGGAGAAGTAGGTGGACGCCCCCACATCCACCCGCAGATTCAGCCACAGCCCCTTGAACACGGAGAAGTCAAAGGAACTGACGGCCTTCCGGGTGGTTTTCCGGGTCCGGAGCCGTCCGGTGTCCGGATCGATCTCCGGCACGCCTGTGGGATCCAGGGTGAGCTCCTCAAACTCCCGGTTCACCACCACCTTCCGCTCCCCGTAATAGGTGCCCATCATGTCCAGGAGAATGGCCCCGATGTCCTCCACCCACTCGTGGAGGCCGGAGCGGATGTTCTCCAAGGGCACCTCCGCGTTGGTCTGCAGGACCATGAGGGCGGAGGTGTTCTCCGGACGGACGTTGCCCATCTGGGCGTCCGTGGCCCCTAAGCAGTCTTTGGTGTAGGCCATGGCCTTGTCGATGAGGGCGAAGATCTGGGCGCTCATCTCGGCCCCCTGTAAGTGATAGGCCACCTGAGAGACGGGCTGTCCCGGGGCCAGGCCCCGGATGCCGATGGCCTGTCCCACCTCGTTGGACCAGGCGGGGATCAGGTCCGCGTTATAGACGGTCTTGGGGAAGGCCATGAGCTGAAGGTGGCGCATGGCGGTGGCGAACATGGTGTTGAGAAAGATCTGGTTGGGAATCATGCCCGTCACCAGGGCCCGGCCGTGGTACTGGTGCTTCTGCCGCTCCCAGTTCCCCCAGGCCACGGGATACAGGGACAATCCCGTATCCACGTCCTCATAGATCACGGCGGACTTGGTAGCCTTCGTCACATGGACCGTGGCGTCCTCCCCGGGCGCCCGGGTATAGAGCAATACGTAAAGGACCTTCTCCGTGCCCTCCTCCCCGGCGTCCAGTTCCGTGCGGCCCCCTACGCTGGGGAAGTCCCCGGTGTCGGCGTCAGGCAGCAGCTCCCCGTCCCAGTCCTCCTGACGGGACCGGCGGAACCGGGCCTGTTCCTCCCGCAGATGCTCCACCGTATCCCGGCCCACCAGCAGAATGTAGGGCTGGGCCTCCACCCGCCGGTCATTGGGGTTGCCGAACATGACATCAATGCCGTCCACCAGCTCCATGCGGATCTCCCCCCGCTGGTCTGGGTCTAAACCCCCGCCGTAGGACGGGGCGTCCGGGTCAAACCAGAAATGGGCACAGTAGTCGCCGGTCTGGGCACCGTCGAACAGGGCGTCCCGGAGGCGGTACTCGAACTTGAACTTCTCCAAGAGGTTGTCCAGGGCGGCGTTGGCGAACTGAGCGGCGTTCCGGTGGGGGTCGGCGGAGCCTCCGGCGTCGTAGTAGGCCAGGGGCTCAAAGCGCACCGCAACGCCGGAACTGGTGAGGGAGGCGATGAACAGGCTGGCAATCCGTTTGAGGATGTTAAAGGTGGGCTTGGGCAGTCCCCGCATGGCGGGGGTATCCGGCAGGTGGAGCCACTGGTTTCCAGCGAAAAACTCCGTGTTCGTCTCCACCACACTGTACTGGTTGGGGATCAGGCGGTTGTTGTAGCTCTGGCCGGCCTCATAGAGTTTCCAGGCCAGGGTCTGGCTGTTTTCCCGCAACGCGCATTCCTCCTTTTCTTACCGCAGTCCGGACAGGCCGTAGGCGTCCTCCACGGTATAGTTTTGCAGTTTCCGGAAGGCGTCCTGTTCCTCCCGGATCCGGCGGCGCTCCTTGTCCGGAAGCCGTTCCGGACGGGTACTGCCCCGGATGCGCCAGCCGAACCAGGTGCCTCCGGCGAACAGTCCCACAGCGGCCATGCCTCCGGCAAAGCCCAGCAGCAAAGAGATCATGGGAAACACTCCTTTTCAGATCGAATTTTGATCAGAAATAGACTTCATACAGGGAATCCCGGGCCAGGGCGGCTTCCTCCGGGGGACCGGACGGGGCGTAAGAGACGCCCGGCACGTCAAAGAGGTAGCGGAGGGCCTGGGAGCTGGAATCCACCAAATCGTCGTGGGAGGCGGCGGGGAAGGCGGTCCACTGGTCCAGAAACTCTTCCAGCCAGGGCGCCCCCCGGGGGAGAAACACGTGTCCGCTCTCAATGGCGGGGGATACGGCGTGGACCCGGGCGGTTTTGCCCCCTTTCGGCTCCACGGGGATGCAGAACATCTCCCGCTGCAGCACATCCAGCAGGGCGCTGCCGTTGGCCTTGTCCTCAATGAGGACCGCCCGGGCCTTTGGGAACCGCCGCCGGGTGTCCCGGATGGCCCGAAGGGTCTCCGTAAAGGACAGGTGCCGGTTCTGGCAGTCCAGAAGGAAGTAGTTCTCCTCCTGCTTGCCCCACACGGTAATGGCCACGAAGTCGTTTTCCTCCCCGCCCTTAAAGGCGGCGTCCACGCTGATGACCTGGACGGTACACTCCGGCGGGGCGTCCCGGAACCGCCACCAGCGGCGGTGGATGAGATTCCCCTTCTCCGCCCGGGGGCGGCACTGGTACAGGGCCAGCCAGGCCCGCTGTCCCCCGGCGGGATCCCGGAGATAGGCCCCCTTGAACTGTTCCAGCCATTTGGCGTCCTTGCCCAGTTCCGGGCACAGGGGTTCCCCGGGGGCACGGCCCAGGGGATCCCCCTCCTCCGCCTCCACCGGCAGGCGCAAAAGCCGCACGTTCCTCTCCGTCCGCAGAATCCGGGCGGCGATGTCGTCCTCATGCCAGGGGGTCATAATTAAAAGGATCTTGGCCCTGGCGGCCAGACGGGATTTTAGACTGTTCACCCATTCCCCCCAGAGCTTTTCCCGGTAGGCGGGGCTGTCGGCCTCCTCCCGGTTCTTCACCGGATCGTCCATGACCATGAGGTCCGCCGGGTGTCCCGTAATGCCGGAGAGGATCCCCCGGCTGATGAGTCGTCCCCGGCGGCGGGCCAGTTCAAACTCCGTGGCCCGGTTCAAGCCCCCCAGTTCCACTCCAAAGAGGGTGGGCCCCCAGCGCTGGAGCTTCTCCCGGTTCCGCCGGGAGAACCGCTCCGCCGACTCCTCGTTGTAGGACACCAGAATCACCCGCCGGTCCGGATTTTTCCCCATGTACCAGCTGGGCAGGGCCTCTGTCAGGGTCCAGCTCTTGCCGTGCTGGGGCGGGGTTTCCAGCACCAGGATGTCATAGGCGTTTCCGGTGTCCGCCTCCAAAAACGACTGTAACTCCGCCGCCAGGAATCGGGAGAAGCGGGTGGGGATCCAGTCCCGGCCATAGACCAGTTCCAGATAGGCCCCATAGCGCCGCCGGGCCAGTTCCCGCCGGGCAAGCTCCCGCCGGATGGCCTCCCTCACGGCGGCGGATCCGGGCTCTCCCGGAGCATGGCCAGCAGTTCCTCATCCGTGAACTGGCTGAAATCCCCCGATCCGTCCCCGTCCTCCCGCCCCTCCACCAGGTTCCGCACCGTCTCATAGGCCCGGATGACGCTGGTACTCTTACCCTCCCCGGCGGCCTCCCGGACCAGGGCCTCGCTGATACGCTTCCGGGCGTCGGTCTCCCGGAGGATGCGCAGGAGGTCCTGACGAAGGTCCACCCGCTGTCCGCCATTTTGTTCGTTCACGGCCTCACCTCCATGGCGGGAAGGGCACGCCGCCGCGAAGCGCCGGACCCTCCCGCTGATTTCCAGGGCATAGGATAGCACATATGTTCGATCAAAACAAGTCGCAAGTGCCACCCATTTGGGTAGCGTCCGCCACCTGTGCCTGATTTTGTGTCCCTTCCTGACCCAGGAGTAGGAAATCCTGCTTCCGCCGGGCCAGGGAACTCAAGACCTGCTTATTTCTGGGCTTGATCCCGATACGGATCAGCCCCCGCCGGACCGTCTCCCGGTGGACGCCTAAAAACACCGCCAGCGTTTCCAGGGAGTACCCCTCCCGGAACCGCTCCCCAATCCACTGCCACTGGCGGGTGGTAAAAAATGACCGCATCTCCGCTCCTTTCCGTCCGCTCTGGGTTTCACAACTGAATCTTGCCCTCTCTGCGGATGATCAGGCACTGTTCGCACCCCAAGGGGGTCCGATCCGGGGCCTCCACCCGGTACTTAGGCCGGGGCCACCCGCACACAGGGCACCTCGGCGGTCTGTGCCGCTGTCTCATGGTTTCTGCATAACCTCCATCGCCGCTAAAGAACTTTTGTTCGATTGCAAGGGACAGCATAGCACAGAAGTTTCCTTTTTGCAATCGGCAAAATTAACAAGATTCTTGTTAAAAGTTTGGAGAGAGAAGCACCAAACCCCCTCCCCGCTGGGCGGGGAGGGGGAACGTAAAGGGCTTACGTGAGGCCGCCTGTCATGTGTTGTCCCGGTTGATGGGCTCCCGGAGGAACAGACGCCGCAGGGCCTTGCCGTTGAAGGGGATCAGGGGATAGAGGTATCCCTTTCCCGCCACGGGTTTGGTGGTGGCCAGCAGCAAAACGATGCCGATCAGCCCCGCGAAGAACCCCCAGATGTCAAACACCGCCGTGATGAGCAGCAGCGACACCCGGATCAGCTTAAAGGCGTAGCCCATCTCATAGCTGGGCTGGGCGAAGGTGGCTACGGACACGAAGGACATATACACCAGCACCTCCGGACCCAGCCACCCGGCTTTCACGGCGAAGTCCCCCAGGATCAAGGCCCCCAGCATGGAGAAGGAGTTGGACAGGGAGTCCGGGGTGTTCAGGGAGGCCAGTTTCAGCACGTCGATGAGGAATTCCACCACCAGCAGCTGCCAGAGAAGCCCCAGGGACACAGGCTCCGGCGTGGACAGAAAAGACAGCCACCCGGGGAGGATGTTGGGGTGCTTCACCGCCACGAACCAGGCGGGGGTCAGAAACAGGGACAGCAGAAACACAATCACCCGCAGCAGCCGCAGATAGGTGCCCACGAGAGGCGGGAAGTAGAACTCGTTGGCCTCCTGGGTAAAGTCAAAGAAGGTGGTGGGCAGGAGCATGACCGTAGGGGAGTTGTCGATCATCACCACGATATTTCCCTCTAAGACGCTGGCGGCGGCGGCGTCCGGCCGCTCCGTATAGCGGATCTTGGGAAAGGGATTGTACCACTGTTTGGGCCGGATGGCCTCCGCCAAACTCTCCTGCCCCATGGTGAGGGACCGGGCGGGGATGCCGTCGATTTTGGCCCGCAGTTCCTTGAGAAGGTCCTCGTCCACCCGGTCCCCCAGATAGCACAGGATGATGTCCGTATGGGACCGGTCCCCGGCCTGGTGGGCCTCCATGGTGAGATGAGGATCCCGGATCCGGCGGCGGAGCAGGGCCATATTGGGCACCAGGGCCTCGATAAAACCGTCATGGGAACCCCGGAGGACCTTGCCGTCCGGGGGCTCGTCCACTCCCCGGCAGGGGTACTCCTTGCAGTCGATGAGGGCGGCGCCGGGAAGTCCCTCCACCAGCAGGAGGGTTTTCCCTAAAAAAACGGAGGTCGTCACGTCCTCCAATGCCATGCTGACGGTGACTTCGCTGAAGGAGACGAACCGGTCCACGAACTCCTGCATTTTGGTCAGGCCCGCCAGGGCGGATTCCGGCAAAGACAGCCAAAAGGCCCCCATGCGTTCCAGCACATCGTCCCGGCCATAGCCGTCCACCACCCAGATCCTGGCCCTGTGGCCCCCGATCCGGTAGTCCCGGCTGACCATATCGCAGCTGCGTCCCACACCCAGCAGGGCGTCCAGGCGGCGGACATTCTCCTGATAGTGATTTGAAAGCCGTTCCATGCGCACCTCCCATCCTCATGGGACAGTTTGCGTAGAACGGCCTTGATTATGCGCGATAAGGCGCAGGGCCGGGGGAAGGTCTTCGTGAAATATACCAAATTGAAATCGAATTCATTGTGGAAAACAGGGAAATGCAAATCCGCGCTTGACAGGAGGCGGGGCGGGTGGTATTCTTTTCCTATAAGTCCGACATAGGGCAAAGGACAATGGACAATAAGGACAATTTCGGTCGGACACGAAAGGACGGAGGGACTGTCAATGAGAGTGGGCAAACGGATTGCGGCGGCGGCACTGGCCGCCTGCCTCCTGGCGGCCAGCCTGACAGGCTGCGGCGCCGGCGGAGGCGCTTCCACCGGCGGCGGCGAGTACCAGAGCGTAAACCTGGCCATGGCGGTCAACGGCACGGACACGCAGATCGACTCCCTGGTGGCAAATTACTTCGCGGACCTGGTCATGGAGCGCTCCGGCGGCGCGGTGGTGGTGGACGTGTTCCCCAACGATACCCTGGCGGGGGGCAACGCCACGAAAGGCATTGAGTACATCGCGGTAGGCGGATCGGACCTGGGGGCCTACGCTACCAGCGTCCTGGCAAACCTGGAGCCGAAAATGTCGGTGGCCACGATTCCCTGGTCCTTTACCTCCTATCAGCAGGCCCGGGAGGTCATCGACACCACCGGCGGCGCGTACTACGCGGAACTGCTGGCGGCGAAGGGCATCACCTATCTGGGTTCCTTCCACAACGGCTTCCGGCAGCTGACCAACAGCAAGCGGCCCGTGACGAAACCGGAGGATATGCAGGGGCTGAAAATCCGGGTCCCCGGCTCCGCCGTGTACATGAACACCTTCGACGCCCTGGGGGCCAATCCCACCGCCATGAGCTGGTCCGAGGTGTTCACCGCCATCCAGCAGGGCACCATCGACGGCCAGGAGAACGGCTGCTCCATTACGAAATCCGCCAAAATGGACGAGATCCAGAAGTATATGACCATCTGGAATTACAGCTATGAAAACGATCTGTTCCTGGTGAACACGAAAATCTGGGAGAGCTTGGACGAGAATACCCAGGCGCTGATCCAGGCGTGCGCCACGGAGGCGTGCAACTGGGGCCGGGACAAACTGGAAGCCGACGAGGCCGCCCTGATTCAGGGCTTCCGGGACGTGGGAATGCAGGTGGACGAACTGACGGAGGAACAGTTGGCCGCGTTTCAGGAGAAGGTGTCCGGCGTCATTGCCGAGCTGAAAGAGACTTACGGACAGGAAGCCTGCGCCGCCTTCGGACTGTAAAGAGGAGGGATGCAGTATGTCCGGGATTCTGGAAAAGATTGAGAAGTTTGTGGCCTGCGCCTGCGTGGCGGTCATGGCGGTGCTGGTGTTTGCCAACGTCATTGCCCGGTTCGTCTTTAACCACTCCCTGGCCGTCTCCGACGAGATGTCCACCTACCTGTTCGTACTCATGAGCTTCATGGGCACCGCCATTGCCGCCCGCCGGGGAGCCCACCTGGGACTGTCCATTGTCACGGACCGGCTTAGCCCCGGAGCCCGCAGAACCGTGAACATCGTCATGTACGCCGTCTCCGCCTTCTTCTGTCTGCTGATTGTGGCCTTTGGCATTCAGATGGTGATCAGCGAGTACAGCCTCGGTCAGGAGACCGCCGCCATGCAGTGGCCCGAGTGGATTTACGGCCTGTTCGTCCCTGTGGGCGCGTGCTTTGCCATGATCGCCTTTTTGCAGGCCATTGCCAACATCATGAAGTACGGCAATCCCCAGGGCAGCGCCCAGGAGCAGTACTCCGACGACATGATCAACCAGGCCATGAGCGAGGCCACGGAACAGATCTATGAGGAAATCGTGGAAAAGGAGGACAAGTAAATGGTTGGCATTAC
>CAJOHW010000017.1:31398-55027 GCA_905234565.1 uncultured Oscillibacter sp.
CGCCCATTGCCACCTGTCTGGGGATGTCCAGCGTGGCCGCGATTCTGGTACAGGGGGCCGGAAAGCCGCTGGACGCCGTCATGAGCGTTCTGCCCCGGCTGTGTTCCTCCGCGTCCAGTAAATTTGTCCTGCTGGCGATCCCCTTCTTCATCCTCTCCGGCAACGTCATGGAGAAGGCGGGCATCTCCGGGCGGCTGATCCGTCTGGCGGAGAAGTGCCTGGGCCACATCAAAGGCGGCATGGCCATTGTGTGCGTGGTGGTGTCCTGTTTCTTCGCCGCCATCTCCGGCTCCGGCCCCGCCACCGTAGCGGCTCTGGGACTTATCATGATTCCCGCCCTGGTGAAAGCCGGATACCCCGCCTCCTTCTCCTGCGCCTTAATGGCGGCAGGCGGAGCCATTGGCGTGGTGATACCGCCCTCCATCACCTTTGTGGTGTACGGCTCCATTGCGGACGCCTCCATCACAAACCTGTTCATCTCCGGCATGGTGCCGGGACTTGCCATGGGCCTGGGCCTCATCGTGGCCGCCATGTTACTGGGCCGCAAATACGATCTGAAAATCCAGCCGAAAGCCTCCGGAAAAGAGCGCTGGGACGCCTTCAAGGACGCCTTCTGGGGCCTTATGATGCCCGTCATCATCCTGGGCGGCATCTACGGCGGCATCTTCACCCCCACAGAGGCGGCGGCGGTGTCCGTGTTCTACGGCTTAGCGGTGGGCGTGAACCTGTACGTGGCCTGCGGCATCGGGGATATCAAGATTGAGGAGATCTCCAAGGGCATTGTGCCCTGCCTCATCGCGGAAATGGTGGTTTTGCTGATTTGCACCTACGTGCCGTTTATCTCCACCATGTTTGTGGGGGGCTGATTCCCCCTCCCTCCGCAAGCCCTATCCGCCCAGGGAAAAAGCGGACCCCTGCGTTCCCATGGAGAGGGAGCGCAGGAGTCCGCTGTTTTTACGCCTCCTTCCGGAAGCCGCTGTCCTCCGCCGTCTCTTTGGACTCGGAGTAGACAGAGACTTCCACGGAGAGGTAGGGGGTGAAGGGGACGCCGCCAACGCTGTGGATATTGGAGGGGATCTCCCGGAGCTTTCGGACCATCTCGTCCAGTTCCCCCCGGCTCTCGAACTGGAACAGCACCGCGAAATGGGGCCCCCGGACCCGGCCCACGGCGGCGGTATTCCCGCAGCAGGAGATCACCGCGTTGGACACGGCCCGGATGAGGATGTCCCCGAAATCATAGCCGTACTGCCGGTTTACCTCCGGGAAGTCCTCAATGGTAATGCGCAGGTGGGCGTAGTCCTGTTCCCGCAGCTCATACTCGTCCTGATAGGCGTAGAGGGTTTCTTCCAGGCCCCGGACGTTGAGAAGGCCCGTCAGGGCGTCGTGCCGGGGGAGACGGTCGTATTCCTTTTGGAGTTCCAAAGGCTCCGTCTCGGAGAAATAGCCCAGGAGGCCGCAGATCTGGCCGTTGTCGTCGTAAATAGGCATTTTGCTGGCGATGATGTTCCGGTTCTCCCCCCGGGCGATGCAGGTGCCCAGCACGTCCCGGGTGGGGATGCCGTTGCGGATCACGCCCCATTCGTCGTTGCGAAAGAGATCCGGGTGCAGGTGCCAGCCGATGTCCTCATCGGTTTTATTGAGGATGTCATTTAGGGAGTGGAAGCCGTAGAAGTCCAGAAAACTCTGGCTGGCCCCCTGGAAACGGCGGTTTTTGTCCTTCCAGAACACTTTTAAGGCGCTGCTGCGCTGAAAGTTCTCCCACAGCATAGCGGGGGTGAAGGGGGATTTCTCCGCCGGACGGCCTCCGGCGGCGGAGGCGGCGTTTAAGGCGGCGCTGAGGACCCTGGGGTCCCCGGAGGGCTCCTGGTTCAAAATGGACTGCAGCTCCCGGATCTCCTCCCCCGCGTCCTGGACCATGAGGAAGAACACCTGCATCCGGACCCGGAGGATGATATAGCGCTTCCAGATAAAGTTCCCGTGGTACAGGCGGGTGCGAAGATAGGTACACACATAGCCGCCGCCGGAGCGGGACACCCGGTCCTCCAGGGTCTCCGGGCTGGTGAAGGAGAGGAACCGCTGCCGGTCCGCCGGGAACACGGACTCCTGGGCATAGCGTTCCAGGGTATAGGCCAGGCTCTCCAACGGGGCGGGCTGGTCCTCCTTGGAGTCCATATAGAGGGCCCGGGCGGTGTTCTCCTTTAGGTTCAGCAGGAGGATGTGGTCGTAGATGTTGTAGACCTGCCGCAGGCCCTCGTCCAGCATATCCTGCCGGTTGATCTCCGCGCTGCGGGACAGGTTCACCAGGCTCACCAGAATGCTGCTGGTGTCGTTGTACTCCGCAATGCGCTTGGCCTGCATCTCATAGTACTCGTCCTTGTCCACAAAGTACATCTTCCCGGTGCCGGAGGCCCGGGCCTCTTCCAAGAGGCGGATCAGGTGGCCGGAGAGTTTGTCTAAGGGCAGGGTGTCCTGCTGGACGAGGAAGTTCCGGGAAGCGCCGAAGATCATGCTCCAGTCCAGGGCGGAGACGGTTTCGTCAAAGGCGTCGTTGCTGAACAGGAGCCGCACTTCCCCGCTGCGCAGTTCCAGCACCGCCAGAGGGACGCTGTTGCGGTCCCGTCCGGTGATGAAGTCCTTTTTGTCCAAGGTAGAGCGGAAGGGGGTGGCGCTGAGGACGTTCAGCCGCCCCAGATCGTCGTAGTATTTCCGGTACACCGGCGGCTCAATGGGCACCCCCTGTTCCTGCACCTGCCGGATACAGTCCAGATAGGGCAGGGGCTTTCCGAACAGGAACCCCTGCACCTTTTCGCAGCCGATGTTCCGCAGAAACTCGAACTGCTCCTCCGTCTCCACCCCTTCCACAAGCGTCTGGATGTGGATTTCTTTTGCCATGTGGACGATGGAGGTCAGGATCTCCTTGGACCGGGAGTGGAAGTCGCTGAGGAAGGCCATGTCGATTTTCAACTCGTCGAACTGGTAGTCTTTCAGCACGTTCAAAGACGAGTACCCGCTGCCGAAGTCGTCCATCCACACCTGATACCCGGCGCCGCGGAAGCGCTCAATATAGTAGCGCATGAGGGAGGCCTGATCGTTTAAGGCGCTCTCCGTGATCTCGATGCACAGGGCCTGCCGGGGCACGTTGTGGGCCTTTACCGCCGTCTCCACCACCTCAAAGATGTCGCACAGCTCATAGTCCAGCCGGGACAGGTTGATGGACACGGGCAGGGGGGCCCCCTGGGTGACGGCGTGTTCCCGGTAGGCGGCGCAGACCTGGCGGATCATAGAGGTGTCCAGGTGATGGATCTGGCGGTTCTTTTCCAGAATGCTGATAAAGTCCTCCGGAGGCAGGAGCCCCCAAACAGGGTCATCCCACCGGGCCAGGGCTTCCAATCCGCACAGCTGCCGGGACACCGCCCGGATCACCGGCTGGTAGTAGACCTTGATATGTCCCTTTTCAATCGCCTCGTCCAGGTGGGAGAGGATATAGGCTTCCAGATCCTTTCCCTGGGCCGTTTTCGCCATAGAACACACCCCATTTCCGCAAGCGCTTCTATTTCCAAGCGGGTTCGTTCTACTCGCGCTCTTTAAGATTTGCCGCATTTCAGGTGATTGGCACGACAACTGACGGGAAATCTTATCGTTCACAAGCATACCAATCAATTTACAAAAAATCAGCCCCTCCGTCAACCGATTTTCGTGCTTTCCGCTGAACTTTGTGAGAGTTCATAAAACCCGCCGGGATCGCCCCGGCATTTTTGTCGAATGTTGGACGTTTGCTTTTTTGGGAAGCCTGGCCGGCATTCCGTGAGATGTTTTTCCCCCGCCCCCGCAGGAGGAAACAAAAGAAACTTTTTTCAAAAGAACGGGAACCTTGTCCCCGGACGGGGCGTCTAAGAGATATCCCCGCAAGGAAAGCGCAAAGGACGGGGATGCCAATCCAAGACATAGGAGGAATTTTTATGAAACGCTGGATCGCGTTCGCCCTGAGCGCGGCGCTTTTGGGAAGCCTGTCCCTGCCCGCCATGGCGGAACCGGAACCGGAGGAGGAGACTGCCGACGTGCGGTTGGCCCGGGTAACGGAGTCCGTGAAAAACACCCTGGACCTGGACACGGACGAGTTCACCGATTTCTACGGCGACGTGTCCCAGCAGGAACTGGGCACCACCTGGAGCCTCCGCTGGACCGGAGACAGCCTGTCCCTGAACGTGGAGGCGTTGGAGGACGGCACCGTGGTGGGATACTGGCGCAACGACAACACCAATTCCTACCGCTATTCCCCCAACCTGCCCGCCTTCCCCAAGGGGGACGTGGAACAGGCGAAAGCCGCCGCCTCCGACTTCTTTCAGAAGGTGCTGGACCCCGCCACGGAGTCCGTGAAGCTGGACGAGTTCCCGGGCTATGAGCGCCTGAACCGGACCTCTTACAGCTTCTACGGACAGATTCTCCTCAACGGCCTGCCCTCTCCCCTGTCCTTCTCCATGGAAGTGCGCTCGTCGGACAATGTGGTCACCAACTTCTACCGGGATGCCCCGTCCACCTCGTTCTTAGGGAACATCCCTTCCGCCACCCCCGCCGTGTCCCGGGCGGACGCGGAGAAAGCCCTGCGGACCACCCGGAATCTGGAACTGATCTATGTGACCTCTGAGGAGGATGACGCCCGGGCGGTGCTGCGCTATGTGCCCAAGGACGAAGCAACCCTCTATGTGGACGCCCAGACCGGGGAACTGGTGGAACCCGGCAGCGGCAGATACCGCACCACCATGGCCTCCGGCGCGGCTCCGGAGGAGATGGAAATGGCCGCCGACGCCGACAATGGCAGCGCGAAACGGAGCCTCAATGAGGTGGAACTGTCCGGCGTTGCCAAGATGGAGGGCGTCCTGGACGCCAATGCCCTGGACGGCCGGGTCCGGAATGAGAGCGCCTATCAGCTGGGAGACTACACCCTGGTTTCCTCCCAGTACCGTCTGGTAAAGGACGACGGAGAAGAGGGCGTGGAGAATGTGCTGTGTACCATGCGCTACTCCAAAAAGGATGCGGAGGACCCCTGGCAGGACAGCCGCACCTTCACCGTCAACGCCCGCACCGGGGAAGTCCGGTCCCTGTGGGGCAATGGCAAGTGGGACAAGGACCGCAAGTCCGTGGTCACGCTGAGCCGTGCCCAGGAGATTGCCCAGGCGTTTCTGGGACGCTTTACCTCCACCGCCGCCCAAATGCCCCTCTACGCAACCAATGACACCACCGCCGAGGGCAATTACGCCTACAACTTCACCTTTGCCCGGAAGGTCAACGGCTACTTCTACCCCTCCAACACCTGCGTCCTCTCCGTGGACCGCATGACCGGCGCCATCTGCGGCGTCCAGTACAACTATGACCGGAACATCTCCTTTGAGGCCCCCCGGGACCTGGTCTCCGCCGACGCCGCCATGGACGCCTGGATGGGTACCTTTGACGTGAAGCTGGCCTACCGCTATCTGGACAAGAGCCTGAACCCCGCCGTCCCCCTGGAATCGAAACTCATTGACGCGGGCTATACCCAGTTCTACTCCCTGCTCCTGAGCTACGCCCTGGAGACGGAGGACTACTGCCCCGGCATCGACGCCAAAACCGGGGAGCCCGTGGTGTTCCCCCAGGAGTCCGGCGCGGAGATCTCCTATGACGACATCGCGGGAGACGCCGCCGAGGCGGAGATTGCCCGTCTTGCGGCCTATGGCATCGGCTATGACGGCGGGGCCTTCCGTCCGGCCAAGGACCTTACCCAGTGGGACGCGGTGTGCCTCCTGGCCTCCACCAGCGGCTGGCGGCTGAACCCCGAAAAAGCCGATGACGACATGAAGAACTCCGTCTACGAGACTGCCTACCGTATGGGCGCGCTGACCCGGGAGGAGCGGAACGAGAACGCCGTCCTGACCCGGGGAGATCTGGTGAAACTGCTGCTGAACAGCGCCGGATACGGCGCGGTAGCGAACCTGTCCGGCATCTTCACCTGCCCCTATACGGACAGCGCCGAAATTCCCGCCGCGGACATGGGCTACGCCGCCCTGGCGTCGGGCTTTGGCCTGGCCTCCGGCACCTACGCGGGTTCCGCCGCCGCCACCCGGGCCGACGCCGCCCAAATGCTCTGCCGTCTCATGGAGCGGGACGTGTGATGTCTGCCTGATCTCTTAATCCCATTCAACCTTGTTCCCGGCTCCGGATGGCGCGTGCCCTCCGGAGCCGGGACGTTTTCCGCACCCTCTCCGCCCGGGCGCATAGACTGGATTGAAAGGCCCCGGGAACCTCACCCTTTCCCGCCGGCCTTTCCGGTTCAAACTATCTTAGGAGGTATTTCCATGCCTGAAAGAGTTATGCCCGGTCCCGTAGAGGATATGCGGAGCGTCCGGGAAGCGGTTTGCATCCATACCAAGAAAATCTATGATTCCTGCCGGGAGGAAGATACAGCGCCTTTAATACTTTTGCGCATGGCAATACAGGTTACACGCTTTTCAGGATGATGCGCAGGGTAAAGTCGTTGGGTTTGGTCTTCTTCTCCTTATGATACCATGCCACCTGTATGACGGATTTCAGCAGGGCGTTTTTCCCGGGGGCGTCCGACGTGTCGTAGGCATCCAGAACCGCTTGAATCCTGACGGCCAGTTGCGCGGGGTCCGCGTTTTTCGAGGCTTCCAGTTTCTGCCGGGTTTCCTCCTCCTGCCGCTCCAATCCCGCGATCCGCTCCTGTACCACGGCCATGCGCTCCCGGAAGGTAGGGACATCATACTCTCCCATCTCCAACAAATCGTAGAGCCGCGCTTTCTGCCGCGTGGCTGCGGCCAGTTCCTTTTGGGCCGCTTCGTGGGCAATTTCCAGCGCCGAAATCCCTTCGTCCGAAACCGTCTGCCGGTTTTCCACGGTCATTTCCTCCAGAGTGTCCTCCAGGAAAGAGAGGACACGCCGCTCCACCAGTTCAAACTGTGCGGAACAGCAGCACCCCGGCTTCATGCAGAGCAGATAGGGCCGCTTCTTCATCGTCATCCTCTGCATATTCTGGCCGCAGTTGTCGCACTTCACCAGGCCCACAAGCGGACTTTTCACGGTGCCGTCATTCTTTGAGGGGTAATACTTTCCTGCCATAATATCCTGCACCCTGTCAAACAGTTCTTTCTCCACGATGGCGGGGTGAATCCCGTCCGTAATGGTCCATTGATCTTTCGGCTGGTAGATCGTGATGTGCTTGGGGTTCCCCTTGACGCCTTTTTTGATGTGCTTCTTCTGGTTCCAGACGATTTTGCCGATATAGGTAGGGTTCCCCAGAATTTTGGCAATGCTGTTCCGGGAGAACTCCGGGGAACGGTGGGGCCGCGCTCCCAGAGCGTTCACCTGCCGGGCCACCGACACGCATCCCATCCCCTGCGCGTACAGTTCAAACATCATCTTGACGAACCGCGCCTCCGGTTCGTAGATTTCCAGCGTGGGCTTCCTGCCGACCATGGTCTTGCGGTATCCGTAAGGCGCGTTGGCAACATAGCATCCGTCCTCTATGGACTGTTGGAGGCCGCGCCGGAGGCGTTTGGTGATGATTTTGTATTCCCTCCGGGACATGAAGGTCTTTAGCTCCGCGTACTCTTCGTCGATTTCGTCCGCCAGATCGTACACCTTCTCAGGAGTGACAATCAGCGTCTCCGAATCCTTGAACGCGTCAAGGATAATGCCCTGGTCTTTCATCCTGCCGCGGGAAAGCCTGTCCAAATCCATACACAGTACGCAGTCATAGCGGCCCGACTCCACGTCTTCCAGCAGACGGAGCATCTGCGGCCGCGCAAAGAGCGATTCCCCGCTGACAACCTCCGGGTAGGTTTCGATGATGTGTATCTCATGCTCTTTTGCGTATGCGATAAGCCTGCTCTGGTGACGGGCCAGAACCTCCTCCGTGTCCATACCCTCCTCCATCCGGCTTTTCCGCAGATACAGTCCTGCCTCCATCCCAGCGAGGGTGGCCTTGGCACTCCTGCCCATGGCTGACTCCTTTCAATACTTCATTTTCCCCTTGCGCCCTCCCGCCAGATATGGTATAGTAGGAAGCGCAATGGTGCTGTGGTTAGCTGCCAGTGGCACGTTGCTCCTTTCGCCGCCTCCGGTGTTCGCCTCACCGGGGGCGGCTTTTTGTTTGCACATTCGCTCAGCTTGTGGTAAAATAAAAACGGAGGTGGCATTCATGCAAAAAACGTATCAAATTTTACGGTACGAACAGCCTCACGGTGAAGACCTGCTTGCCTTGCGGGTTGAGGATACCGTTATTCCGATTAAGGACTACAAAGTTTCCGGATATACAATCGGGAATGTGGAGCTACAAGTGACTATACTTGCAACATCAGATGAAGTCAGAATTGAACCAAGGCAAGCCGTCACCTAAAGGCCGAGTATCATTTTAGTAGATTGGATAGCAAGGTCGCTGGCAACGCTAAACATAGCGTCAAGCCCAAAAACTCCCGCCTGAGAAAGAACAGACTTTACCTTTTCCCATGCAGTTTTCTCACGGATATTCCCCAACAATTCATGCCCTTTTACTGTTAAGTCTTTTATGGTTATCATTCCCGCTTCCCCGGATAAAGGCTCCCGTTGTTCCAGCAAAGCACCCTTAATGCAATATTCAACATGGTAAATAAGAGTGTCATTGCCATACTGGTCAAGCATGGGAAGTTCATATGTGGGAACTTCAATGTCCGATGGATCATCGCCCAGTGCTCTGCGCACGTCATTGGCAAAAGGACTAATGTCCACAAAGAGGCAATGCTTCCGCAGACCTGTATTATCTTCAACACACAAGAGAATGTCTCTGACACAATCCATATTAAGCCGCATTTCATTCTCCTCTACTGCCGCCTCCGGTGTTCGCCTCATCGAGGGCGGCTTTTTTGTTGCATTGTCATGTGTTCTGTGATAGAATTACCAACGGAGGTGATACAATGGACGCATTGAACAATCGTCCCTCAACAGAGGAAATCTGCGCTCATTACGGATACAACTATGTCGGAAAATGGCACAGTCACTGGCCGAATGTGCCGGGGCAAATTGACCGCCTTTCTGATTTGCCGGACTTTATCAAGACTGTTGGCCTGGATAAACAGAGGTTCCGCGTGACATTTGACTATGACCCGGATTACCCCAATATGCTGTTGCAGGCTGTCACAGTTTCGTCAAATCCCAGCCTGTAACATCGGTGACTGTACATTCAGGCGGAATCTTCATCACACTTTTGAAATCCTCGTCATGATCCCAGAACGCGAGGAACGCAGCCCATGTATTGCTTTCATAGCGATCGTTCACCATGAAGCACCAGTCCGAAAGACGTTTCCGAAGAATCCCTTTTTCCTCTGGTAGTAATTGGGACACATCAATCAGATATACTTTGGTTTTCATACAGTTCCTCCCTGCCGCCCCCGGTGTTCGCCTCACCGAGGGCGGCTTTTTTCCTGTCAAACAATCTCAACAAAGCTGATAATCTGATCCACAACCTCTGCTACAAGATTCTCTGGCGCTTTTTCGACAAACTCCCCATTCCGCGATAAGACATCCAGCGCCCTAACCTGGTCACACATAATGACGCCTGTTGTGTTTGTTCTGGTATCCAGGCGAACATGGGTAGGAAAATCCCTATCTGTGTTTGTGATGGGACAAACCATCAGGAGATTGTGAAAACGGTTATACACGTTGTTGGAAACCACAAGAGCGGGGCGGCGACCGCGCTGTTCATGTCCAGACTGAGGCGTGAAGTTCAGAAAGATAATGTCACCCTGTTCAAAAACTCTTACCATACTTCGGCTCCCTCCGGTCCCCCCCAGTCACACTCCTCCGATGCCGCCGCTTCGATTTCATCCAGCGGTTTTCCATAAAAGGCGGTAAGTCGGTCTTCCAAAGTCCGGTGGGGTGTGGACGCTCTGCGAATTGTAATAGAATCCTCCTGAAAGAAAATTTCTACCCGGTCATTATCGCGTAACCCAGCGCTTTTCATGACAGATTTGGGGAGCCGAATTTCCCGGGTATTTCCAAAATGCACAATATTTGCGTACATGAGAATCACTCCTTTTCAGTTTTTCAGTTGCTTAGAGTGCCACCATCCGCCGTCCCCGGTGTTCGCCTCACTGGGGCGGCTTTTTTATTTTTAGAACGTTATCTTATAGCTTTGTCTTCCATCAAAGAACTCATCATTATTGAATGTGATTACTGAGAGGGTTCCAGTCACGGCCAAAACATCTGTAAAGTCAATAAATGATGTATCCATAGAACACTTGATTTCAATGTTTCCCGTTGAAAGCGGTGCAATGGCCTCGCTACCACTTGCTCGGGATGCGCTTTCACCGTTGATTCCCATAGAGGACGGTTGAATCGTTATAACTTCATTTGTGAAATTTGATACCCTGAGTTTTACATATACATATTCATCACTTGGAACTGCATCCAGATACGATACACTAACATTTTCATCCGCATACAGTTCATTTCCATTATTATCGGAACTCTGCGGGATTCCATCACAAGGAATTTTGACATCAGAATACGTCACTTTATAACTCTGCTTTCCATTGTAAAATTCATCATCGCTAAAATCAATAATGCTGAAATCTCCGCTGATTTTCGAGATATTGGCGAAATCGAAGAACTCTGCATCATATTTAGAAAGCCGCAGTCGAATCGTGCCATTGCTATTCGGAGAAACACTATCGCTCATCATAACCCGATTGATGCTCTCGCCATTTATTGAAATGCAGTCAGATTGGAACGTGAGAGTTCTGTCAGTAAGGTTTTTTACGCGGAAATCCATATAATCCCGATTGGATTCCTTCTCATACTTATAAAACTGAATCTGCACACTGTCATCTGCATAAACATCGACCAGTACCGGCTCTTTGGGTGTAATAGGCGCAACATCACTCGCTTCGACAGCCGTGCCTTCATTCGTTCCCTTTCCATCGTCTGCTGTTTCCAAGTCATCTGCAAGGGGATTCTCAGTTTCCTCAGCCTGAGTCTGTTCTTTCGCTTCGCTCTCCTCCGCCTGGCCTCCGCTCCCGCCACACGCCACCAGAGACAGCATCATTGCCCCTGCGAGGAGCAGAGCTAATACTTTGCCTTTCAATGTTATCCTTCCTTTCTTGCGCACACGCGTAATAATCTTCCATTTCCCTGACTTGCCACCTATGTTCTTCTACCATCGTGTCATCTCGAAAGGAGGTGACACGCATGGAAGATTACGCAGAGTACATCAGGGAACTGGCACAGAGGGCATCGCAGCTCGAAGAGCAAGACCAAGAGCTGCTCGCATGGCTTCTGGATTATCTCGAAATCCATCCAGAACCGCCCCGACGAGAACCTGATCCGGAGGACTGAGCGCGTTAATCCGTTCGGCCCAGTACGCCTGTCTCTCATTCATGGGGACAGGCGTCTCTTTTTTTGGCATGAAGAAAGTATTGATGAACCTGGCATCTTCCTGTTGTTCATTTAGAAGCTCCAAGTAGGATGCAAGTCTCGCATACTCTACCTCGTCTCCTCTATCTCTTGCGCCCTGCATATTCTTTTCGATTTCAAGCACTTCGCGTTGCTTTCCATCTTCATGGAATACGCTAACCGGAACATCAAAGTATTGTGCGATTTTCGCAATGGTGGTGTCTCGAGGCAGTTTTCCTTTCTTCCATCCAGCAGCACTGGCGCGAGACAATCCAATGGACTCAGCGACAGCACCTGGCGATTTTCCGGCACGGGCACATAAAGAGATGAAAATTTCATAGAAAGTAGCCAAATTTAACACCTCTATTTTGTTTAATCCGACAAAAGTTAATAAAATTAACATTATTCTCTTGACAGTTACTAAAGTTTACGCTATTCTGTTACCACAGTTTACGAAACGCTGTGAGATGGCGTCAATCCGGTTACAAACTGTAACCGAGGAAAGAGAGAGTAGCAAATGCTTGTTGGCTGTGATAGCAATGTTCACCTGTAAACTTCCGTAACAGAGTTTATCACAACGAGCAAACTTTTGCAACTGTTTTTTCCAGACGTAAGAAAAATGTAACAGAGGAGGTCAAGACCGAATGAGAGAGCCGTGGACCGGCGTACTGGTAGGCCGGATGCACAACGAGGAAGTCACTTACCAGGAACTGGCGGACGAGGCGGGAGTGGTAAAGGGGTACGTCTCCCAAATCCTCAACGGAACGCGGACACCCAAAAAGGGGCGTGAGAAACTGGAAGGGGCTTTTGAGTCCATTCTCCGGCGGCGTGAGGCCGAGAAAAGCAAAATTCCAAATGAGGAAACCACCCCGGAATCCGTCAGAGCACAGAGGAGGTGAGGTCACCGGCTGAGATGACTGACATGAGCTGTGACAGCGCGTTGGACGTATAAAAGCCCGGCCAGGGGCCGGGGCGAACGGAAGAAAGCGAGGTGAGAGAGTGGGCAAACGCAATTTGCTGTACAACGAAATACTCCGCACTGTGAAAGAGCATGGCAAAGGAATGGAGCGCGGATTGGTTCTCGCGGTTCTGTCCGAAGTAGAAGGAACTATCGCCAGCGCGTCAAGCAGGGAGCCTGTGGATTCTGTGCTGGAGATCCTCACGCCAAGGAGTAAAAAGGGTTAGCTGCGGTAATGAATCCTCTCCCGTTCCTGGTCGTATGCGTCATGTAGTTCTTCGGTAATGTCATACAACTCCCGGATCATATCGCAGTAATCCATCTTGGAGAGGTCGTGCCTTGAGGCAAGGACTTGAACCGCAAGGGTTCCGAGGTTGTCGCGAACGTCCACAATGGCAGGAACAAATGCGTGTTCGTTTCCTTCTTCATCGCAAAACCGGCGTGTATTTGCCATAATACAACAGTCCTTTCTTTAGGTAACAGCCCGGCATCGTCCGGAGACAAGAGGGGAGGTGAAAGAGTGACAATCGCGGAAGCAGTCGGCAAGATAACACCCGAATGGCCGTTTATTGCCCGGAAAGCGTGGTTCTTCCCATATGACGCACCC
The DNA here is from genome assembly GCA_905234565.1 of uncultured Oscillibacter sp. Classification (GTDB taxonomy): domain Bacteria; phylum Bacillota; class Clostridia; order Oscillospirales; family Oscillospiraceae; genus Oscillibacter. The sequence continues at coordinate 44,382 of CAJOHW010000017.1, forward strand.
ACAGATACGACAACCCGGATTCAGCCCATGAACGGCCCCCACGGGTGCGTTCAGCACGCAGGAAACAACATCGTCCGGTGGACACCCACCGCAGAGGACCTGACCGCAGACGACTGGTGTCTGATAAAAGACAGAAGAACCAGATGACAAGCAAACCGCTAAAGAGAATCCGAGGTATCTCCGGGGTTGTACTCGCATTGCTCAGTCTCTGGATGCGCCGCAGGCAGGTCATTGAACCACCCAAGGCAGTAATGGGGTGTCTGAGAAGCCGCTCCCGGCATTTCCGCATCGTAGGCAGTGGTATAGAAACCGATGAGCTTCCAGCCCAGTTGGAGGTAGCAGTTTGCCTCACGATACACCGTGGTTTCAAGGATCGACTTGACTTTCGCATAATCCGCCATCCTGACCGCAGCCTTTCCAGAGAACATCTGAATCCTAATATCACCAACGCCATAATACAAGATTCTCTTAGGAAAGTCAAGCGCAACTTAGTAACGATTTTATTACAGATTGGAGGGATAGGGCATATGAGTTTCCGGTCAGCCCGTCTTCGGGCGGGACTGAAAGTGACAGATGTCATGAAAGTCATGCAGGTCAGTGACGCGGCGGTCTATATGTGGGAAACCGGGCTGACTCGTCCGCGTATCGCCAACCTGCTGAAACTGGCAACTCTTTACGGGTGTACGGTAGATGCACTGCTGACAGGGGATGACACTGAGGAAGACACGCCTCAGAGCGCAGAAACGCCGCCAGTGACGGCGGCAGAAAGGAGCAAAGCACTGTGAGTGAACAGGAACAGAAGTCCAAGAACTACGGTCTGTGGCTGTATGAACACATCCGCGCCACCAAACCGGACCCCAAGACTTGGAGCGACTACGAGCATTGGGTGACGAGCTACGGAAGCCGCTATGATACGGAGGAAGCGCTGGCTGCGGCCTATGCCCGGAGGATGAAGAACTCGCAGGGCATCCTGGTAACGGAAGATGAGTTTGTCGAGGAAGCCTGTGTTTGGCTCCGTGAGGACGCGGAGCTCCGGGGATCCGCCGCGAAAACCTACCGCACCTTGGCCACGCTGGTGGAACGGGGCGTAATGAAGCCCTCCGAGATTTACGGTTATGCCTGCTATGCCTGGTGTCTGCGGCATCCCGAGGCTGTTATTTCCTACCGGGAAAGCGCGGACAAGTGGCACGTCAACAACTGCGAGACGAAAGTCACGGTGGAGGAAGCGGTAATCGATGTCAACCGCGAGTTTGGCTTTGAGGCCAGCCGCGTCAAGATTGTCGGCACCCCGTACTACGAGGCGACGGACTGGAACTTCATCCGTTTTGACTGTGCCGGGCGGGCGTGGCTGATGCGGAACGGGGAGATTTATCCCGTGTACGATGACTGAAAGGAGCAACAGCAGTGGCAGCTAATGTGGAGACGATGTTCTACACGCGGGAAAAGCCCTGGCACGGGCTGGGGACCCGGGTGGAGGAGGCCCCGACGAGCGCGGACGCGCTCAAACTGGCCGGACTGGACTGGAACGTCCGGCAGGAGGAAGTGTGCGACCTGCGGGGAAAGGCGATCCCTGGCTATCGTGCCAACGTGCGGGAGAGTGACGAAAGCGTCTTGGGCATTGTGGGAGACCGCTACCGCGTGGTCCAGAACACCGACGCTTTCCGGTTCACCGATGAACTGATTGGCGGGGATGTTCATTATGAGACGGCGGGATCCCTCCGGGAAGGCCGACAGATTTGGCTTCTGGCGAAGATGCCGGAGCGGGAAATTGCCGGAGACGCCACGGAACCGTACCTCTGTTTCACGAACTCTCACGATGGCGGCGGCGCAGTCCGCGTTTGTATGACGCCGGTCCGCGTGGTATGCAACAATACGCTTAATCTGGCGCTGAACACGGCACAGCGTACCTGGTCTATGCGCCACACGGAGAGCATCAACGGCCGACTGATGGAGGCGCGGGATTGTCTGCTCCGGGCGGATAAGTACATGGAGGGCCTTGCGGAGTACGCAGAGGCGGCAAAGGCCAAGCAGATTCGGGATGACGAAATCAAGGAAATCCTCAATCAGATGTTCCCCCTCAACGTCAGCGAGGACGCCGATGAAAAGAAGGTGGAGAAGGCAAAGAAGCGGCAGGAGAAGATGAAAACGGAATACATGGTCTGCTACTTCATGCCGGATTTGGAAAACCTCCGGGGAACTGCATGGGGCGCCATCAATGCCATGAGTGACTTTGTGTCCCACAATATGCCCCACGCCAACAAGAAGAACTATGCGGCCAACAACTGGGGCAGGATTATGGGCGGACACGCCATCATGGATAAGATGGTGGACCTGTGCATGGCGCGGTGACGCAGCCGGAGGAGGCGGGAGGCATAGGGGACAGGCTCCGGGAAATAACCTCCGAAAGAGGTGATAGTATGGGAATGGTACATGAATTCGTGAACTCCAACCGGCAGTGCCGCCGCTGGGAACTGGATGGACAGCCGTTGGAGGTCATCACAAAGGAAATTACAACGCCGTACCGCGGGACGGACTACCCCACAGTTGTCTCGATCTGGAAGGGGTTGCACAAATTGGATGACGGACGGAAAATCTGGCTGGTGGATAAGTCCGCAACCTTTGACGCGGGGCCGAAACTGGGTGTCACGCTGACGTTCAGCGAACACCCCGAGGTTTCTCCCACGGAGGAAGAACGCAGAGCCAACAGAGCAAACCTGAATGCCGTGATAGGGCAAATTCTTCCCGGGTTCCAACTGCTGGATTCCCCTGCATGAAATTGAGGAGGACGTAATGCCGAAGTTTTATTTTACCTACGGAAGCGAGGGACATCCGTTTTATGGTGGCTGGACAGAGGTTGAGGCCCCGGACGAGGATACCGCCTGCGCCGCGTTCCAGGCCGCTCACCCGGACAAGCACAAGGGGTTCCTCAACTGTTCCATGGTCTACGACGAGAAGTAGTTCCAGCTCACCAGTATGTACCGTGATGGGAACCATGGGTTCCGCTGTCATGAGAAGATCACGTTTTCGCGGGAGGTTCTCACTCCTGCGGATGGTGATAAAACTGAATAGGAGGAATGCAAACGTATGGCGTATGTCATCAAGGTGCAGTTCATTAAGGACTGCGAAGCGACAGGGAGGGAGTACACCTACTACTCGCCGATGCCGGTGCAGGTAGGCGATCTGGTGGATGTCGAGACTTCCCACGGAATCACCCAGGCACAGGTAAGCCGCGTCAATGTCCCCCATGCCGAGATTGCACAGTTTGGGGACAGGGCCAAGTCTATCATCGGAAAGACGGCCTGCCGATGTGAGGACTGCGAAATGTTGGAGGCCGACAGCGGAGACGGAACCGCAACCCGCGCTTGCCGATGCGCTGAGAGCCGTTTCCCGATTCTCCTCAATATGCGGTGTGATGACTATCTCTGGTGCAAGGGATGTTTCTTCCGCAGGAGAGAAAACAAGGAGCAGGCACGGCGGGAGAAGCCCGGCCAGCAGGAACTCTTCCCGCCGATTAAGCCGGGAAGCCCCTGGGACTATGTGTGAAAGCCGCCGTCCGGTGTGCAAGACCGGACAGCGGCAGAGGCGGAACAGAATAGCGAATCGGTTCCGCCTCCTATCATAATCAATCTAAGGAGGAATTTCAAGTGGAAATTGCGATTGCTGTCAGGGACGGAATTTTCTGGTGGGTCGGCAACTGGGCTCTGTTTACGGCGCTGGATGCCTGCATTGCCATTGCCGTGGTGAAACGCATGGACCGGAACCGCGCCGAGGACGCCGAGGAACTCTTCTCCGGCCTGACGGTAGCCATTCAGCAGATGCGGAAGGCCAATCCGTCCCAACAGCCTCAGCCCCCCATCGCTGACGAGGACGAGGAAAACAATGAGACCCCCGCCGAGTGATCCGAACTGCCAGCTATGCTTTGAGGACACCTGTTTCGGATGCGAATACTACGAACGCGCCTGTGGTGTCTGGAGGGCAGATGCCGACGAGGATATGGACGAACCGGATGACGGTGATGAGGCAGCTTTCTCCCGAAGAGAGACTGAGGATTGAAGAACAAATGCTCAGGGAGATGGCGGCGCGGTACGCCGCCCTCCTTGAGCAGGACAGGAGGAACAGAATGGCAGTAGAACAGCAAATGGAACTGAAGCCGTTGGAACTGATTAAGGTCGAACAGCTTCCCAAATTCACCGAGCAGCTTCACACGATTAAGGAGCAGTGGGAAGCTGTGGCGGCGGAGTGCGAAGCCCTGGCCTGCACTGACGAAACGCTCCAATCGGTCAAGGCCCGCCGCGCAGACATTAACAAGGCCTTTGACGTTCTGGAGGCGCGGAGGAAGGCCGTCAAGCAGGTGGTTATGACGCCCTACAACCAGTTGGAGGACGTGTACAGGGAGTGCGTCACGCTCCCCCACGAAAAGGCTGAAGCCGCCCTGAAAAAGAAGATTACCGACACTGAGGACGGCATCAAGGGGGCCTGTGAGACGCGAATGAGGGCCTACTTCACGGAACAGTGCCAGAGAGAGCATATCGACTGGCTGACGTGGGAAATGGGCGGCTTCAAAATCGACATGGCCTCCGCCCGCGCCAAGGTTCCGGCGAAACTCATGGGGACCATTGCGGATTTTGTAATCCGGGTTGCTCAGGAAGTGAAAACCATTGAGGGCATGGATTTCGCTGCAGAAATCATGGACGAGTACAAGCGTACCCGCAACTTTGGATGTGCTGTCGATATGGTACAGAGCCGCCACCAGCGCATCGAGGAGGAGAAACAGGCCGCTGCCGCCCGTGCTGAGAAGCTGAGGCAGGAACAGGAGGCAGTAGCCAAGGTAGAGGCCGCTGCGCCTCCCGCTTCGACGCCTTTGGCCCCGCCGAAAGCCGCGTCTCCTGCTCCGAAAGGACCGGAGTTCCCGGAGAGTTTCGGATTCGTGATGCACTTCACCAGCAAGGCCCAGTGGGACGCCGTGCGGCCTCTGCTGGTTGAATTGAAGAAAGCCATTCAGAAAGAAGGGATTCGTGTTGAGTGAGCAGATGCAGACGTATCAGCCGAAGAAACTGACGTTCTCGCAAATTATCAATGCCCCGGCGTGGCAGAAGTCCATCAGCGCGACGATTCGCAACCCGGCCAAACGGGATCAATTTGTGACGGCGATTGTCTCCGCTGTCACGGTAAACCCCGCTTTGCAGGAGTGTACTCCCGCCAGCATTATCTCCGGAGCTTTGCAGGGGGCAGCGCTGGGACTGTCTCCGTCTCCCCAGATGGGACAGTATTACCTGATTCCGTTCGACTGCAAACTCAAAGACGCCAACGGGAAGAACCTGTATCAGACCGACGAAAACGGCAACAAGGTTAAGGACGCAAATGGCCGCTGGATTCCTGTGACCGAAAAGCGGGCGAACTTCATCGTCGGCTACAAGGGCTACATCCAACTTGCCCTTCGCTCCGGGGAGTATCTCGACTTGGATGCCCGTCCGGTGGTGGAGGGTGAGTACCTGGGACGCGATCCCTTCACGGGAAGGCCGAAATTCCAGTGGATTGAGGATGATAGTGAGCGGGAGAACCGTCCTGTGATTGGCTACTTCGCATTCTTTGAACTGCTCAATGGATTCCGCAAGGTTCTGTATTGGAGCAGGGAGCAGATGATTTCCCACGCGGACAGGTTCTCGCCCGCATTCCACAAGGACGCTGTGAAGGGAAAATATGCCAATCAGAGCAGAGTATCCTTTGAGGACTATCTGGCTGGGAACTATCCCCAGCAGGATGAGTGGAAATACTCTTCCTTCTGGTACAAAGATTTCAACGTCATGGCTATCAAAACCATGTTGCGCCAGCTTATCACAAAATGGGGGCCGGTCAGCATGGAAATGGAAAAGGCCACGGAACTGGACAGCCGCAACACGCAGATGGTCGAGGCGACAGACGATGATTTGCTTGCGGCATCGGCTCTCCCGCCCTCTCCCGCAGCGTCCGCGCTCCCCGCCGGGTCTGAACACGAACCGGAGGAAGAGGCGCAGGAAGATGCCGTGGATACGCAAGGAGAGGAACCGCGTGAGGAATCGACTGAGGAGGCTCCCCCGGTGGGAGAGCAAGCGCCTCCTCCCGACCAGTCCCAGGCGGGTCAAGTGAGAATGGGATTCGGTGATCTGTTGTGATTGACTTCACCGTGATTGGCTCCGGCAGCGCAGGGAATGCCGTTGTCGTGGAAAATGAAATCCTGATTGACTGCGGACTCCCCACGAAGCGTATCCGGCCCTTTGCCCCGCTTCTGAAGCTCGTACTGCTGACGCACATTCACGGCGACCACTTCCGCCCGGAGACGGTGCGGGCGCTCCATCGTGAGCGCCCCACCCTCCGGTGGGGGTGTTGTGAATGGATGGTTCCTCCCCTGCTGGACGCGGGTGTGGACAAACGCCAGATTGATGTGTACGAAATAAACGGGATGTATTATTTCTACGGATGGAGTACGGGTGACGTTGGCATTATGCCCGTGGAACTGTCTCACAATGTGCGGAACTGCGGATACCACATTCAATTCCCGGATGGCAGGAAAGCCTTTTACGCTACAGACACTGGTTACATTGATAATATAGAGGCTCCTAATTACGACCTCTATCTCTTGGAGGCAAATCACAGTGAAGCGGAAATCTCCGAAAAAATCAAGGAGAAACACGCGGCTGGAGAGTACGCCTATGAAGAACAGGCAGCAGTCAATCATCTGTCCCAAGAGCAGGCGGAGGCGTGGCTGGTGAAGAACATGGGCCGAAATTCCCAGTATGTATTCCTGCACCAGCATAGGGAGACGGTTCACCACCACGCGGATTCTGGAGGTGGCTGAATGAGGGATGTGCATTGCGATTATTGCGGACGCCCTGCGGAATTCGTGGACAGCAGCGTAATCTACCGCGGCAAGAGCTACGGGATGATCTACCTGTGTCGCCGCTGCAATGCTTATGTCGGTGTCCACAAAGGGACGGACAGGCCATTGGGCCGTCTCGCCAATGCGGAACTCAGGCGGTGGAAGAAAGCCGCACACGCGGCCTTTGACCCTCTTTGGAGGTACGGCAGGTTCTGCGGTCGCCGAAATTCAGCCTACGCTTGGCTGGCGGAGCAGATGGGCCTGCCTCCCAGTGAAACCCATATCGGTATGTTTGACGTGGCGAAATGCAAGATGGCCATCCAAATCTGCCGCAGTGACTACGAAAGGCGGCGGGTGTAGTGGCGGGGAGACCTCTCAAAAAGGGGTTGGATTACTCTCCGTGGACGGTAGACGTACTCTCAGGCGATACCGACATCGACAAACTGATGGAAGCTCAGGGATGTGCGGGTTTCGTCATCTACTTCTACCTTTGCCAAATGGCGTACAAATTTGAGGGCTATTACTTGAAATGGAGCTGCACCGATGCGGCGACGACAGCGAAGCGCGTTGGCGGCGGTGTTGGGTCCGAGACGGTCATGGAGACTGTCGGCCTGTGCTTACGATTGGGGCTCTTTGATAAGAGGCTGTTCGAGAGGCATGGGATTCTGACAAGCAGGCGCATCCAAGAGACGTATGTGACGGCAACGAAGAAGTCAAAGCGCCTTGGAAATGCCATAATAGCGGATTACTGGCTGCTCGAAAAAAATTTTAATCCGAGCGGTCTTCCTCAAAACGCCCCAAACGGCAATTTCCCCGGAGGAAACCCCGATTTCTACGGAAGAAATGACGGTTTGAGCGGAAGAAATCTCAGGGAAAGTAAAGGAAATGAAAGTAAAGAAAATGACGTACTTCCGTCCCCCGTTTCTTCCGAAGAAATTCCCACTTCTGCGGAAGAAATGGGACGGAGCAAGGCCATGGACTATTACCTCAACCGCATCAATCCTACTCCGTCAGAAATCTGCATTCAGGAGTTGTTGGAGTTTGAGCGGAATATGGGGAGTGACATGGTGATTCGCGCCTGTCAGATTGCTTTGGATAAGCGGATCAGCGGGAATCCATGGAAGTATATCAGGGCCATTCTGACCGACAAGCAGCGGGCTGGTATACGGACGCTGGCGCAGTGGGACGAGGCGGAACGGGAGCGGACAAGGCGTCATTCCGGGGGGCAGTCGGCCTATCACGCAAACGCAGCGGGAGAGTATGAATATAATCCCGGCGATACTTCTGATAGTTTGTGAGGAGCAGCTATGGAGGCAATTATTCAGGCCATTGCACGGCAGGCGGCAAAGGCGAACGCGCCTGAAACGGGCGATTACAGAGGCGCGGATGACCTGCTGTACTGTGGAAAGTGTCATACCCCGAAGCAGTGCTTTGTGAAAGCATTCGGGAAGACAATGAAAATGCCGTGTATGTGTCGGTGTAGGACAGAAGCGGATGAACGGCAGAAAGCGGAGAAAGCTGCGGAATATGCAAAAAAGCTCAGGGACCGCGGCGGAATTTCGCTGGCGTACCGATTTGAGACGGCAGATATGACGCCGGAAATGGTGAAATGCCGCCGCTATGCGGAACGGTGGGAGGAGGCAAGGCAAAAGAACATCGGTCTGCTGCTCTGGGGAGATGTAGGGGCGGGAAAAACCTTTGCGGCACATTGCATTTGTAACGCTCTGATAGACCGGGAGGAACCCGTATCCGTATTCGCCACGTCACTGTCTCGTGTCCTAAACAGCGGATTTGATAAGACCGAGGTCATTGAACGTATCCGCAGGACGCCCCTTGTGGTATTCGACGATCTGGGAGCGGAGAGAGGGAGCGAATACGCGCTGGAAACCGTGTTTACTCTGGTGGACGAACGATACCGGGCGAAAAAACCCCTGATTGTCACCAGCAATGTCACGCTGGACGAAATGAAAAATCCAAAGGACACGGAGGGGACCCCTGACATTCGCCGGAAGCGAATCTATGACCGCGTTTTGGAAATGTGTGTTCCCGTGTACTTCACAGGCGGATCGAAGCGGAGAGGTATTGCCGCGGACAAAAAGGCGGATATGCGGAAACTTATTGAGGACTGACGGGAAAGGAGCAACCATGGGCAGCAAGCAAGGACACGAGGTTTCACTGTTTGGCACAGCGCTCAACGGATTCAAGTTGGATTTCAACACTCTGCTCACCAAGACGCTGAGGGCCATGCAGGAAAAGGGCGTGGAGGACGCCACAGTCACGGCGAAGATTGACATCACCCTCTCCACGGAGGAAGGTCCTAATCTGTACGCGCCGGACAGCGAGCAGGAACGGGAGTATATCTCCCCCAAATTCAAGCACAAGGTTACGGCAACGCTCCATGTAAAGGAGGATTTGTCCGGCAAGACGGGCGGCAAGGCGTATGAGCTGAAATATGATTCGTCCGCCGGGGTGTACGTCATGGCGCTGGTGAAAGATGACGGACAGACCACACTCTTTGACAGGGAGCCGGACGGGGACGCGGATTCCAAACAGAACGATGAGGAGGAATCGTCCGTAACCGTAGACGAGGTACTGGAAGCCGCGACCGCGATTGTACGGGAAGCCGGTATAGCTTCTGTGGCTCTGCTCCAACGGAAGATGCACATCGGATACAAACTGGCGGCTGCTCTGTTGGACAAGCTGGAAGAATTGGGAATCGTCGGCCCATTCAACGGTGACGCACCCCGCGAGGTTCTGACCGAGGATAAGGAGGACGGGGGCGAGGAGGAATGAGGCCCGAAGATTTGGTGTTGACAGAGGAGGCGCGGCGGGGCTTCTATCCTACCCCGCCTGCCCTCGCGGAGAAGATGCTGTCCAGGATTGACTGGCGGTACATTCAGCACGTTCTGGAGCCGTCTGCTGGGAAGGGGGATCTGGTCAAGGCATTCCGGGAGGTGGCCTGTACCCACATGGAAAACAGGCGGGAACCGGAGATTGACTGCGTGGAGATTGACCCCCATCTGCGGTCAATTCTGAAAGGCGAGTTCTCCGAGGAATCGCTGGACCCACTTCGCCATGAGTACGCGATACTCGACGGTATGCGCTACGATGATATGACCAAGGAGCAGAGCGACCGGATGTGGGACCTGAGACACAGAATTTCATTCTACGAGAACACTACTGTCCGTATTGTCCATGACGACTTCCTCACCTTCCACTCTTACACTGCTTATCAGCTCTGTCTCATGAATCCGCCCTTTTCCGGCGGCGATATTCACCTTCTCCGGGCGATGGAAATCATGAAGAACGGCGGCGGGCAAATCGTTTGTCTTCTGAATGCGGAGACGCTCAGGAATCCGTATACCACCACCCGAAGGATTCTGGCCGGGAGATTAGAGGATTTGAACGCGGAGACTGAATATGTGGAGGGCGCGTTCCGAGACGCGGAACGGCAGACGGACGTAGAAGTGGCGATTGTCCGTGTGACCATGCCACAGCCGGAACGCCGCAGTGAATTCTACGAGCGGATGAAAGCGGCGGCAGACAGAAGAATCGAAACGGACCCGGATCTGAAAGCACTGGTGGCGGGGAACTATCTGGAACAGGCTGTACAGATGTACCGGGTGGAAGTAAACGCCACTATCCAACTGGTGGAAGAGTATTACGCACTGCGGCCCTACATGGCAGAGAATCTGACGGAAGACGGGAGCGACGGAAATCCGATTCTTGCGTTGACGGTATATCATGACAGCAATTACGGCAGTTTCGACTACACCAAATACATGAGACA
>CAJOHW010000018.1 GCA_905234565.1 uncultured Oscillibacter sp.
CCAGGACCGGGCACCGGTGTACGGCTCCTGCCTCCTGGCCGTCATCGGAATGCTGGTGTCCGTGCTGCGCCCCGCCGACGGTTACTATGCCATGTGGGTCCTGGCTATGGCGGCCTTTGGCATGGGGGTTTACTTTACGGTCAAGCAGTTGTGAGGCTTCCTCAATTTTTAGAGAGCAAAACACCCTTCCCGCTGGCGGGAAGGGTGTTTTTTTTTGCGTTTCCGCTTTACGACAGCCCCAGGGCCCCGAGATTTAAGCCTCCGGTGGCCTGATTGATCCGCTGGTCCATGGCCTCTCCGGCCTGACGCAGGGCCTCGTTCACCGCCGTGACGATGAGGTCCTGCAAGAACTCCACGTCCTCCGGATCCGCCGCCTCGGGCTTGATGGAAAGGCCCGTCACTTCCTTCTTGCCGTTGACCCGGGCCTCCACCACGCCGCCTCCGGCGCTGGCGGTAAACTCCCGGCCCTCCACCTCTGTCTGGGCGGCGTTCATGGCCTCCTGCATTTGGGCCAGACGCTGCTGCATCTCCGCTTGACGGGTGGGCCGCTGACTGCCGTTGGAAAATCCCCGGCGGGCGCTGTAACTCATGGTTCTGCCTCCTTATTTGTGATCAGACGTAAAATTTAGGTCTGGGGCCCTCTCACCCCTCCGGACCTCCCCGGACCGTGATGTTCTCATGCTGTCGGCTGAATTCCAACAGCGCCCGGAGATTTTCCTCCGGGGAGTGCTTGGGAGGCTCCCCCTCCCGGAGGACCATCCGGGCCGCGCCCGGGGCCTCCTCCTGTAAGACCTTCCGGACCCGGTCATTGTCCAGCCGTCCCAGAGTGATGCTGTCCGGGGCGTACAGCGTCAGCAGATCTCCTTCCAAGGTTCCGGTACACAACTCCAAAAAGGCCCGGTACATCACCGGCAATCGGGCCTTGCACCGTTCGCACACGCCCTTCCACCAGTCCCCGGACAGCACCGGGGCGTCCGGCGGGGCCGACAGCGGTGGGGCCGACAGCGGTGGGGCAGGATTGGACGGCGGGGCGGGGTTCGGTGCCGGCGGGGGGGCCAGAATCTCCGGCGGGGCAGCACGCGGTGGGGCCGACAGCGGTGGGGCCGATGGCGGCGGGACTGGCTGCGGCGGAGCCAACGGTTCCTCCCAGGGCGGGGCGTCGTCAAGAGGCGGCGCGTCCTGGTCCCCGGGCAGAGGGGGCGCGTCCGGATCCCCGGACAGAGGCGGCGGCGTCACAGGGGGCATAGGAATCGACACGCTTGGCGCGCTGTCAGGCGGCGCTACTGGAGGCATGGGAATGGACGCGGCTGGCGGTGCCGTCAAGGAAAACGCCTTCCCGGTCAGGGCGGCTTCTAACCGCTCCACCCGGCTTGCTAAGGCGGACACGTCCCCGGACAGGGCCTCGTCACAGCACCGCAGCAGGCACAATTCCCCGTCCAGACGGCGGTTGGAACTGCCGTACAGGTCCGACGCCGCCTTTTGGAGGGTAGAAGCCAGGAAGGTCAGCCGCTCCGTGGACGCGGCCCCCTCTAAACGGTCCAGGGTATCGGCGGCGTAGCCGCCGCTGAGCAGGGCGTCGCTGCCCTCCGGGGCAATCCGGCGCAAAAGCAGGTCCCGCACCAGGGCGGACAGCTCGTTGAGCACCGTCCCCGGGTCCTTGCCGCCGCTGTACAGTTCCCCGAAGCGTTGCAGGGCGGCGGGGGCGTCCCGGCGCAGAAGATCTTCCAGCAGGGCGGCGGTCTGAAGCCCCCCCGCCAGGCCCAGCACGTCCAAAATGGCGGCGCTGTCCACCCGCTCCCCGGCGGCGGCGCACTGGTCCAGCAGGGACAGCCCGTCCCGCATGGCCCCGTCCGCCAGCCGGGACAGCAGTTCCGCCCCGTCCGGGGTCAGGTCGATGTGCTCCTGGGCCGCCACGCAGCCCAGTCGGGCGGCGATGTCCCCGGGGAGGATCCGCTTAAAGGCGTAGCGCTGGCACCGGGACAGGATGGTGGCGGGGACTTTGTGCAGTTCCGTGGTGGCCAGAATGAACATGAGATGTTCCGGCGGCTCTTCCAGGATTTTCAGCAGGGCGTTAAAGGCGGGGATGGAGAGCATATGGACCTCGTCCACAATATACACCCGGGTTTTCACATTGGCGGGGGCGTAAATGGCCTCATCCCGCAACGCCCGGACCTGGTCCACGCCGTTGTTGGAGGCGGCGTCCAGTTCCAGCACGTCCAGATAACTGCCGTTTTCCAGTCCCACACAGGAGGGGCACTCACAGCAGGGGTCCCCGTCTACCGGGTGCTCACAGTTCACCGCCCGGGCCAGGATTTTGGCGCAGGTGGTTTTTCCGGTGCCCCGGGTGCCTGTAAAGAGGTAGGCGTGGGACGTGCGGCCGGAGGCCACCTGTTTGCGCAAAGTCCGGGTAACGTGTTCCTGGCCGATGACATCGGCGAACACCCGGGGCCGCCATTTCCGGTACAGCGCCTGGTACATACGCCGCCTCCTCTCCAAAAAATGCGCCACGAATTGCGCAATCCTCCGCATACAGCCGCAAGCCGGCTTCCTCGCGTCACATGGAGTGATCCGCTTAATGCTGCTCGGTTCCCCGCCTGACATGGTTCGCGGTTTCCATTGCGCAAGACCGGCTCCGCGGCTGTACGCGGAGGATGCGTCTATTGTACACGATTTTCCCCCGGGAATCAAGTCCTAATTTGTCCTGGTGGACAGCCAGCGCGCTCGTCCTGGCGGACAGCCAGCGCGCTCTAAAAGCTGCGCGTCACCAAGCTTTCTGCGACGGCAACGAAGGCCGGCTTCAATCCAAAACCTCCGGCATCTCCGGCGTTTCCGGCGGATCTTCCGGCGGCACCTCCGGCGGTTCCGGTTCCGGCGGGGCGTCTAAGCGGAACTCCACCAGTCCCACCGGGCCGTGTTCCGGGAAAAACGCCACGGCGGGCCAGTCCCCGCCCTGGGCCTCCTCCTCCCGGAGACGGGCACAGGCCTCCTCAATCTGGGGCATTCCGTCCGTCCCCCAGTAGCCCACCCGCACCGCTAAGGCGGACTGGCCCTCGTCCAAAGCCTGCCGCAGCAGGGGATACACCGCCTCCGGGCTGGTGGCGTTGACGATTGCCTGCAATTCCTCCGCCGTGCGGCGGTAGCCGATTTGGATCCGGACCTCATAGTACCCCCGCTGCCGGGCCTGGGTGGAAGAAGTCACATAGGACACGGCGTAGGACCCCAAAGGCGTCTCGTTTTGCAGCTCCATGGCGGCCTGTTCCAGGGTATCCGCCACGGTCAGATCGTCGTCGAAGTGGTACAGGCGTAAAGTAGCGCTCTCCGCGTGGCGGTCCACCAGCAGCAGCAGGTCGTTGACGATGTCCTGGGAGTTCTCCGCCCGCAGAGTCCCCGCCGCCTCGCTCTCCCAGTACCGGCTGGAATGGGGCTCCGCCGTGGCATAGCGCCGTTCCAGCAGGGGGGCGCAGCCGCACAGCGCCGCCAGGGCCAGCGCCGCCCCTGCCAACCGGATGCCGTATCTCATCCGCCTCATGGATCCACGCCCACGGACACCTCCAACGCCGGACACAGGGGCCGCACGGAGGACGCTCCGTCCAGGGCCATGACCTTGATCAGATTCCACTGCCCCTCCAAGGCCAGGGACGCGCCGCCGTTTTCCTCCGGCGTCAGAAGGGACGCGCTCAAAAGCTGTCCGTCCAGATACCGGGCGGCAATCAGAAGCGATCCGGCGGGGGCGTAGACGATCTCCAAGGTGTCCCCGTCCTCCCCGGAGACCACCGACGCGGAGAATACCTCCGGCTCCGGTTCCGGTCCCTCTGTCTCCTGCCAGCGGGCGTAAAGGGTGTGATCTTCCGCCGTCTCCACCAGGGTCTCCGCCGTGACAGGTTCGGAATCCTCTCCCTCCGCCGTCAGATACCAGCCCAGGAAGGTGTGGCCGGACCAGGCGGCCTTGGGCAGGGGGCCGTAAGGCTTCCCCACCTGCACGTCAGAGGCGAATTCGATGGGATCCGCCTCCTCCCCGGTGTCAAAAAACACACTGACATAGACCGGATCCGGCTCCGGCTCCTGTTCCTCCTGCCAGCGGGCGTAAAGGGTATGATCTTCCGCTGTTTCCACCGTCGTCTCCGCTGTGACGGCGGCGTCTTCCTCTCCCTCCGCGCTGGGATACCAGCCCAGGAAGGTGTAACGTTCCCGCTCCGGCGGTTCGGGCAGTTCCCCATAGACGCCGCCCACCGTTACCGTCACGCTGTCCGGGGCCGTGACGCCGTCTTCCAATTCATAGCCCAAATCGAAGGACACCCCTACGGTGACGGGCTCCGGTCCCGGTTCTTCCGTCTCGCCCCAGCGGGCGTAAAGGGTGTGATCCTCCGGCAGACGCATCAGCGTCTCCTCCGTCACGGCGATGTCCTCTTCTCCGGGGGTCTGCGTCAGATACCAGCCGGTAAAGGTGTGGTCCGCCCACACAGGTTCCGGCAGTTCCCCGTAGGGCTCGTCCATGATCACATCCTTGTCCTCCGGCTTTACGGTGCCCTCCCCCGGGTCAAAGAACACCATATAGACGATGGGCTCCCACTGGGCGTAGAAGGTCACCTCCGCGTTATCCCGGTAATAGGTGTTCTTTCTGGCCCGGTAAGTCTCCCCGGACCCGTCCTGGGCAGTGTTCCAGTACAGGAACACATAGCCCTTCCGGACCGGGATCTGGGTGCTGACCGCCAGGGACATCTCATAGACCTTGACCTCCTCCGCCGGGGCGCCCTCTCCGCCGTTGGCGTCGTATACCACGGCATAGGAGGGTTCCTCTACGGTAAAGTCGAACAGCTCTCCCTCCACGGTTCTGTCCGCCTCATCCACGGCGTCCAGCCGCACGGCGTAGTCTCCCGGGTCCAGCTGTACGGCGTACGCGGTCTCCCGGAGATTGGGGAAGTCCCGGAAGGCGTAGCCAAAGCGGAAAATATAAAGGTGATAGGATACCGCCCCCTGTACCGGGGCCCAGGCAAAGGACACGTTCAGTTTCTCCCCGGTGGCGGCGTTGATCGCCAAATCCGGCCTGTCCGTCACGAGATCCACTTTCCGGATTTCAAAGATCTGGGCCGGCGTACCGTTGCGGCCAAAGATCCACAGGGGCGCCCCGTCGTCGGCGCTGCTCTCCACGATGTCCAGCACCCGTTCCGTATAGATGGGCCGCAGCCAGTATCCCCCGTTGCCGTCGGGGAACAGGTGCCAGCTCTGGGAGAAGCCCTCCGCCTTGGCGGAGACGGCGGAGCGGCTGGATTCCCCTTCCGCCGTCAAAAGCGTCTGGTCCAGCAGGGAGGCGATCCGGTAGGAGTTGTCCGACAGCTTGGTAAAGTGCCAGAACTGTCCGTCCCCGGAGGCGGCGGCTTTGGAGGACACGGTCCCCTCTCCCTCATTGGTGACATACCGATCCAGGGCGGCGTTGTAAATTTGGGCGTCAAACTCCGCGCCTAAGTCCGCGTACTCCGCGAAGCCCACATAAAAGAGGTTGTTGGCGGTGAGCTGTACCGTGTCGATCTGCACGGAGCCGCTGTAATAGCTCCACACCACATGGTAGCGGTCCCGGTTGTGGGAGTTGATGATGGGGACGCCGGCGCTGTTCTTGCCCACACAGATCACCGTGTGCTGGAAGGTGCCGTTGCCCTTGGTGCTGTAATACACGGGGCTGCCGGGGAAGATCATCCCCAGGATGGTCTTGTTCAGGTTCTGCACCAGGATGCCGCGGTTGTTGGACATCCAGCGGCGCATATTGGTGGAACTGGCCCAGGCGGTGCCCCGGTCGCTGGCGGTGCGGTAGTACCAGCCGGAGGTGGTGTACACCATTGGCATTCCCCCGGCCCGGATGCACTGGGAGGTGAAGTTGGCGCAGTCGCCGCCCACGCTGTTGAAGTTGGCGTAGGCGGGGTTATAGTGTTCCCAGTACGTCTCCGAGTAGTCGATGGCGGCCTGCACATCGTAGTTCGTATAGAACACGCTGTCCAGCAGTACCGCGCCGCCGTCCGGTTCTTCTTCCGGCGGCTCCTCCTCCTCAAACTCCTCCGTGGGGAGATAGCCCAGGGCAATCATCTCCCGCCGGGTCTCCTCCGTCACGGTGGAGACGCCCAAGAGGTCCGTTTCGTCGTACTCGTCGGAGAGCACCGCGCCGTTTCCGTCCAAGGTCAGCTTGTGCCAGGTGCCAAAGCCGGACACGTCGTTCCCCCCGGGGCCGTCATAGAGGTCGTCGTAGTCGAAAAACGTCCACTCGTAGACGTACAGGGAGTAGGTGCCGTCCCCGTTGTCCGTAGGCTCTCCCGCCGTGCGGGTGTTGACGGCGGCGTCGGTAATGGCGATGTCCAGCCGAGCCTGCATCTCCCCCACGGCCCGGGTCCGGTCCGCCGCCTGGGTCTGGACCTGTTCGCTCACGTCCAAGGGCGCGGCGTCCAGGAGGGACGCCCGGAAGTCCCCTTCCCGGGCGGCGAAGTACGCCGATAAGCTCCCCTCTTCCGCGTCCAGCAGGGACGCGCCGCCAAACCACGCCGCCGCCATATCATGGCAGTTGTTCTCCGCCGCCCAGGCCCTGCCCGTCAGCGCCGCGCACAGCGCCATGCACGCCAACGCGGCCCCCAATGCCTTTTTCATGTACTGCCTCCTGAAAATGATTCCTGACGTTTTCTTATCCGCACACGGTCTGGCCCAGGAAGGGCAGCAGATCCTCCGGGTTTCCCCGCTCTGAGGCCATTGCCGTCCAATAGGCTGCCGTCTCCTCGTCCTTCTCCACGCCGATGCCGTAGAAACAGCACCGGGACAGGCTCAGCTGGGCAAGGCGGAAGCCCTGTTCCGCCGCCTGACGGTACATCCGTGCGGCGGCTTCCGGGTCCGGTTCCACTCCCCGGCCCGCCTGCAGACACACGCCGTAGTTATACTGGGCTGGGGCATAGCCCGCCTCCGCCGCCTGACGGAACAGTCCCGCTGCCCGGAGGGTGTCCGTGTCCGCCCCCTGGCCGTGGTCATAACACACGCCCAGGCCGTTGAGGCCCTTGGGGTTCCCCTGCTCCGCCGCCTTCCCATACCATGCCGCCGCCGCCAAATCGCTCTGGTCCCACACGCCGCTGACGCCGTAATAACTGCACTCGCCCAGAGCCGCCTGGGCCTCCGCGTAGCCTTGACCTGCCGCCTGACGGTACAGCTCCACCGCCCGGGCCAGGTCCATGGTCACGCCGTCCCCGTAGAACAGGCACCGGGCCAAACCGTAAATGCCCCGGAGGTCCCCCTGGTCCGCGGCTTTCCCGTACCACTCCGCCGCCGCCCCGTAGTTCCGCTCCGTGCCGGTGCCCTCATACAGGCAGTCCCCCAGGCGGCTCTGGGCGGGGACAACGCCCTGTTCCGCCGCCTTTTCGTACCACCGCACCGCGTCCGCTATGTCTTTCTCCAAGCCCTTGCCCTCATAGAGGCACTCCGCGTAGCGGTACTGGGCCTCCGCGTTGCCCTGCTCCGCCGCCAGCCAGTACCATCTGGCCGCCTGGGGCAGATTCACCGCCGTGCCGAAGCCCTCCTCATAGCAGATGGCCGCTTGCAGCTGGGCCGGGGCGTACTCCTGTTTTGCCGACGCCAAATACCACTGGAAGGCCAGGGCGGCGTTTTGATTGCCGTCCGTCTCCGGCTGCTGGGCGTAGAGCTGCCCCAGCTGGTACTGGGCCCGGCTGTGGCCCTGTTCCGCCGCCTTCCCCAGCCAGGCAAAGGCCTCCGCCGTGTCCGCTTTCACGCCGATGCCGTTGAGATAACACATCCCTAAGTTGTACTGGGACTGCATCCAGTCCTGTTCCGCCGCTTTGCGGTACCACTCCACCGCCGCTTTCGGATTCTTCTCCACGCCCTTGCCGTATTCTAAGCAGATACCATAGCGGTTCTGGGCCGGGGCATAGCCCTGTTCCGCCGACGCCAGATACCATTTGGCGGCCTGGACGCTGTCTGCCGGAACTCCCGCGCCGTGATACCAGCACTCCCCCAGCCGGAACTGGGCCTCATAGTACCCCTGCTCCGCCGAAAGGGTGTACCACTTCACCGCCTCGCCCAAGTCTTTCCCCACGCCCAGGCCGCCGGCATAGCACATCCCCAGGCGGTACTGGGACCGGTCATAGTTCTGGTCCGCCGATAAGAGGAACCACTCCACCGCCTGGCGGGGGTCCTGGGCGGTTCCGGTGCCCTTCAAGAGGCATACGCCTAAGTTGTGCTGGCCCATATAGAAGCCCTGGTCCGCGGATTTCCGGTACCACTCCACGGCCTCCTGTGCGTTTTTCTCCACGCCCCAGCCGTTTTGCAGGCACATTCCATAGCGGTTCTGGGCCTCCGCCTGGCCCTGCTCCGCGGACAAGCGGAACAGTTCCGCCGCCTCCTCATAGGCCTCCTCGTCAAAGTACAGCTCTCCTAAGCGGTACTGGGCCTGGGGGTGTCCGGTCTGGACCGCCTTGGCGTACCACTTCTTGGCGGCGGAGAGATCCCCATCCGCCTCCCGGAAGAGGCCCGTCCGGTACATGGCCTCGATGTGCCCTCTGTTGGCGGCCTGTTCATACCAATGGGCGGCCTGGGCGGGGTCCTGGGGGACGCCGCGGCCCAGTTCATAGCACTCCCCGATGCGGAACTGGGCCTCCGTATGGCCCTGTTTCGCCGCCTGTTCGTACCAGGCCGCCGCCTGTTCCAGGTCCAGCTCCACGCCGCTGCCCGTCTCATAAGCCTCCGCCAGGGCGAACTGGGCCTCCGTATGGCCCTGCTGGGCCGCCAGCTCAAACCACTCCGCCGCCGCTGCCGGGTCCGGGTCCACTCCCCGGCCCTCCGCGTACCGCTCCCCCAGAAGGTACCGGGCCTGGGCGCTGCCTTTTTCCGCCGCTTTCGCGTACCACTCCGCGGCGGCCTCATAGTCTCCCTCCTGGTCATAGTGTTCCGCCAGGGCGGTCTGGGCGGGACCATAGCCCAGCTGGGCCGCCACCCGGTCCCAGCCGTAGGCCGTGGCTCCCACCAGCAGTCCCACCAGCACTGCCGCCGCCATAGCGAAAATCCAGGGCCAGATCCGCTTTCTTTGGGTTTTCTCCGCCGCATTCGGCATACGCGTCCCCTCCCGTTTTCTGGATACTCCTATCATGCCACAAAACCCGCCGCCGCGCAACACGAAATCCTGCATAACAGCGGTTTTTCCGGTTTTTTTTGCCCTCAACTCTTTGCAAAGCCGTTGCAAATGTTAAAAATCTATCAAATGCACAAGGGAACAGGCCCTTTTCCGGGAAAAACAGGGCGTTTTGAGGGGAAAACCTGCGGAAACGGAGAGTGAAATCGAAACCACATCCCCATTTTCCGCAAAACCCCCAAAGTTCTGTCCTGTCATTTTCCACAAAACACCCCCGCGGGTTTTCGGGAATTTACCATGGTTCCGCTGAAAATCGTTTGACAACCGCCCACAGTTGTGTTACTATGTGTCCCGTAAAAAAATAACGGGCCCCGGGCCTATGTGGGAGGAAACGCGCTATGGATCTGTACAGCATCGGTGAGATGGTCATCGACTTTATCCCCGGCAGCGAACCCGCCAGCTACATCCGAAACGCCGGCGGCGCGCCCGCCAATGTGGCCGTGGCCTGCGCCAAAAACGGCTTAGAGGCCGGGATGTGCTGCTGCGTGGGGGACGACGACTTCGGCGTGTTCCTCATGGAGACCCTGACCCGGTACCATGTGCGGCCCCTGCGGACGGAACTGTGCAAGGACGCCATTACCACCATGGCCTTTGTGACCCTGGACGACGAGGGGGACCGGAGCTTTACCTTTGCCCGGAAACCCGGGGCGGATATGTTTTTGCAGGAGGAGGACGTGCGCTATGAGGACATCGGCGCCGCCGCCATTGTCCACGCGGGGTCCTGTTCCCTGTCCGCGTCTCCGGAGCGGGAGGCCACGGTGAAGGCCCTGCGGCTGGGGTGCGAGATGGGGAAGCTGGTGAGTTTCGACGTGAATTACCGCTCCCTCATGTGGGACGGGGACGAGAACGCCTGTGCCGACCAGGTCATGGACTGCCTTCCCTATGTGGACATTTTGAAGATCTCCGAGGAGGAGGCCGGAATGCTGGGGGGCGAGGATCACCTCTTTGAGGTGATGGAGGTCCAGGGCGTGCGCCTGATTGTGGAGACTTTGGGGGCCGCCGGAGCCCGGTGCTATTTTGAGGGCAGGAGTTTTGAGGTTCCGGGACGGAAGGCCGTGTGCGTAGACGCCACCGGCGCGGGAGACGCCTTCTGGGGGGGCTTCCTGTCCAGCCTCCGGATCCAGGGCATCGACAGCGCCGAACAGCTGACGGAGGAGACCATCCGCCGGGCCATGGAGTACGGCAACGTGGCGGGGTGGCTGTGCGTCCAGAGCAAGGGGGCCTTGACCTCCCTGCCCACCCGGGAACAAGTGGAGGCCCACCTGGGGAAGTGAGCGGAGAGGCTTCTATATGACAAACGAACCGGAATTCTCAAACGCAAGTCTCCTTGAACGTCTTAGGAATGTAGAAGAAGAATCCGCGGAAATTTTGGCGGCGCTTGAGAGACTTGCTGATGAGGACCGGGAAATTGTACGTGAAAAGATCTCCAACATTTGAAATAGACGAAGGAGTACACCCATGGACCTTTGGAACAAACCCTGTCAGTACACCGTGTCGCTGATCACCCTGGACCTGTGCAACTTGGAGAGCCAGGTGCGGATCCTGGAACAAAACGGCGTGGAACTGCTCCACGTGGATATCCTGGACGGCCACTTCTCCCCCAGTATGCCCCTGGGACTGGACACCGTGCGCCAGCTCCGGGCCAAAACCGATATGGCCTTTGACTGCCACGTCATGGTGACGGAACAGGACTACTTTGTCAACGAGCTTTTGGACATCGGCGTCCAGCAGATCACCTTCCACGCCGAGACCCAGCCCCATATCGACGGAATGCTGAACCGGATCCATGCCCGGGGTGTCCGGGCGGGGGTGGCCCTGAAACCCGCCACGCCTCTTTCTACCCTGGATTACGTGCTGGAAAAGTGCGACACCGTGCTGCTGATGCTCATTAACCCCGGCTACGCCTTTGTTAAAGGAGAAAAACAGACCTCCTACGCGGACCGGAAGGTCCGGGAACTGCGGGAACTCATTGACCGGAAGAATCCGGAGGTGAAGATCTCCGTGGACGGCCGGATCTCCCCGGACAATGTGCGGTCCTACGGAAAGGGCATTGTAGACCAGTTCGTCTTAGGCAGCACCTGCCTGGACCGGAACCGTTTGGCGGAGAGCGTACAGGACATGAACCGCCTCCGCTCGGAACTTTTGAAGGAGGCGTGAGCATGGAACAGTCCTTTGCGGAACACTACCGGGAGGCCAGCGCCGCCGTCCTGGAGGAACTGGGCCGGACCCTGGCCAGTGTGGACCCCGCGTCCTTGGAGCGGCTGGCGGACGCCATGCTGGCGGCGGACCAGGTGTTTTTCATCGGCGTGGGCCGGGTGATGCTGTCTTTGCAGTCCGTGTGCAAGCGCATGGCCCATTTGGGCATCTCCGCCCACTATGTGGGGGAGATCACGGAGCCCCATTTCAATGAAGGGGATCTTCTGGTGGTGGGTTCCGGCTCCGGCGGATCCATCTTCCCTCTGAACATCGCCCGGAAAGCCCGGGCCGCCGTCCCCGGCTGCACCATCGTCCACATCGGTTCCAATCCCAACAGCCCCATGAGAGACATCGCGGATTTCATGGTCCGGGTTCCCGTGCGGACCAAGGAGTACTTGGAGGACGAGATCGACTCCTGCCAGCCCATGACCACCCTCTTTGAGCAGTCCCTGCTGCTCCTGGGGGATATCCTGGCCAAGATGATCATCGAGCGGCGGAACTTGAACATGAAGGACTTGTGGCGGTATCACGCCAATTTGGAGTGAGGGCGATGAGAAAAGAGGAACTGTTGCGGAAAGTGGGCAGTTTGCAGCAGGCGGCCTATGTGCGGCCTGTGGAGTACCAGGAGGGCCGTGCAAAAGGACTGCGGGCCTATGAGGTCATGAACGGCCCATTGCGCTACCATGTGCTGGCGGACAAGTGCTTAGACATGGGGGAACTGCAATATAAAGGCGTGAATTTCAGCTTTCTCTCCAAACCGGGCTTACAGGGCCGGAACCATTACGACACCCGGGGCCAGGAGGCGCTGCGGTCCATCATGGGGGGAATGTTCTTCACGGCGGGGCTGGAAAATATCTGCGCCCCCTGCACCGTGGAGGGGAAGGACTACCCCATGCACGGCCGGATCCGCACCACCCCGGGAGAGGACCTGTCCGGCTCTGTCCGGTGGATCCAGGACAGCTGTTACTTAACCGTCAGCGGCACTTTCCGGGAGGCGGAACTGTTCGGGGAGAACCTGGTCCTCCGCCGGACCGTGGAGAGCCGCTATGGAGAGCCCTCCGTGGTGATCACCGACGAGATTGAAAACCAGTCCTTCCGGCGGGAGCCTATGATGATCCTCTATCACATCAACATCGGCTATCCCCTGCTGGACGAGGGCACGGAGATTCTCCTTGCCACCCGGTCCGTCACCCCCCGGGACCAGGCCGCCCGGGGCCATGAGGACCGCTGGAACGTTATGGACGCCCCGAAAGACAATGAGCCGGAGTACGTGTTTCTCCACGATCCCATCCCCCGGAAGGACGGGGCGGTGATTGCGGCGGCGGTCAACGAAACATTGGGCCTGGGGCTTCGCATTGAGTATACAAGTCAAAATCTCCCCTATTTCATGGAATGGAAATCCACCGCCTCCGGGGACTATGTCATCGGCCTGGAACCGTCCAACTCCTCCGTGTACGGGCGGCCCTATCATGAGGCCCGGAAGGATCTGCACTACATGGAGCCGTTTGCCAAGGAGACCAACGTCCTCACCTTTACGGTGCTGGACGGGGCGGCGGAGATTCAGGCCGTGCGGGAGGAGATCCGGGCTTTGGGCGGAGAAACGCGTAAATCTTAAAAGGAATCCATCATTTTTCATTTTAATGGGGGGAATCAGAATGAAACGCTCGCAAATCAACGCCATCATCAAGGACTTCGAGGCCATGCTGGGGGAGTACCGCTTTGCCCTGCCGCCCTTCCTGAGCTGGACGCCGGAGGAGTGGCAGAACAAGGGCCACGAGTACGACGAGATCCGGGACAACGCCCTGGGCTGGGACATCACCGACTACGGTGAGGGCAATTTCGCGGAGAAGGGCCTGTCTCTCATCACCATCCGTAACGGCAACGTCCACAATCCCAAGTACACCAAGACCTACGCCGAGAAAATCATGATGCTCTATCCCGGCCAGATCTCCCCCAACCACTTCCACTGGAACAAGATGGAGGACATCATCACCCTGATTTTCCACCTGTGGAACGCGGACCGCAACGATGAGGGGAAACTGCTGGATACGGACGTGGAGATCTTCCAGGACGGGCGGCGCTATAAGGTCCCCGCCGGGTCCGACATCGTGCTGCACCCGGGGGAGAGCCTGACCCTGTACCCCTACTATTACCATGAGTTCATCATCCCCAAGGACGGCACCAAGGTGCTCATTGGAGAGGTGTCCATGTGCAACGATGACAACAGCGACAACCGGTTCTATGAGCCTCTGGGCCGCTTCCCCACCATCGAGGAGGACGAGCCGCCCTACCGCCTGCTGTGCAACGAGTATCCGCCGGCGAAAGACTGAGTGACACCCGCGATTTTCGTTCACGAGTAAGCGGGAAAACCGGAAGGAAAGGGGTTTGTCAATGAGCGAGTATGTAGTATCCATGGAGAACATCTCTAAGAGCTTCCCCGGCGTCAAGGCCCTGGACGGCGTACAGCTTCACCTGCGGGCGGGAGAAGTCATGGCCCTGCTGGGGGAGAACGGCGCGGGGAAATCCACCCTCATGAAGATCCTCTCCGGCGTGTACACCCGGGACTCCGGCACCATGGAGATCTTCGGGCACAACATTGAGGGGGATCTGAACACGAAACAGGCCCAGGAGCTGGGGGTCGCCATCATCCATCAGGAGCTGAATATGTGCCAGCACCTGACGGTAGCCAACAATATGTTCTTAGGCCGGGAACTGGTGAAAGGCGGACGGCTGGACAACCAGGAGATGAACCGTCAGGCCGTGGAGCAGCTGTCCCGGCTGGGGATCACGGACCTGGACCCGGAGACCATCGTGGGGACCCTGCCCGTGGGACGACAGCAGATGGTGGAGATCGCCAAGGCCCTGCTGATTAACGCCAAAGTGCTGATTATGGACGAGCCGTCGTCCTCCCTCTCCAACAAGGAGATCACGGCTATGTTCAACATCGTGAACAAGCTGAAAAAGGACGGCATCGCCATTGTCTACATCAGCCACCGGCTCCAGGAGCTGCACCACATTGTGGACAGCGTCACCATCATGCGGGACGGCCACTACATCACCGAGGGGAAATTCACGGACTTCACCATGGACCAGATCATCGCCAACATGGTGGGCCGGGAGATCACCAACCAGTTCCCCCGGGATACGGTGCCCCGGGGCAAGAAGATTCTGGAAGTGCGGAACCTGAACGCCGGACGCATGGTCCGGGACGTGAGTTTCGATGTGTACGAAGGGGAAGTGCTGGGCTTCTCCGGCCTGGTAGGCGCGGGGCGTACGGAGACCATGCGGGTGCTGTTCGGGGCGGACCCGGCGGAGAGCGGGGAGATCATCCTGGACGGCAAGAGCCTGGTCATCAAAGACCCCGGCACCGCCATCCGGGACGGCATCGTCCTGGCCCCGGAGGACCGGAAAAAGGAGGGGCTGTGTACCAAGCTCTCCATCCGGGACAACATCGCCCTGCCCAACCTGGACTTGATCTGTGACGCCACGGGCACCATCCGCAAGAAGGTGGAGGACGAGATGATCGAGCGGGGCAAAAGCTCCCTGACCATCAAAATGGCGGGACCGGAGATCCAGGCCGGGAGCCTGTCCGGCGGCAACCAGCAGAAGATCGTGGTGGCCAAGTGGCTGGCCCGGAACTCCCGGGTGGTGATCTTCGACGAGCCCACCCGGGGCATCGACGTGGCGGCGAAAGTGGAGATCTACCAGATCATCAACGATCTCAAAAAGCGGGGCATCGGCGTGATCATCGTCTCCTCCGAAATGCCGGAGGTCATGGGCATCTCCGACCGCATCGTGGTCATGTGCAACGGCAAGGTCACGGGAGAAGTGGACCCCCGCCACACCACGGAGGAGGAGATCATGACCTACGCCACCCAGTTCGGCGACAACGCCGCCTGAGTATCCGCGTTTTTTATATTAATAAAAAGGAGTGTCGTACAATGCCAGCTACGAAATCCAAACCCGAAGCCGCCGTGAAACAGCAGAGCGGTTTGCAGAAATTTATGGCGATCCCCGGCATGGCCTCCGTCATCACCGCCTTTGCGGGCGTGGTGATCCTCATGGTGATTTTCGCCATGATGAACAGGAATTTCATGGGCAAGAACAACCTCATGTCCCTGTCCCGGTCCATCGTGCCCTACCTGCTGGTGGGCATCGGCCAGGGCATCGTGTGTATTACGGGAAACATTGACCTCTCCATCGGCTCTGTGCTGGGAATGTCCGCCATGATCTCCGCCACGTTGATCTGCAACGGCGTGAACCCCATTGTGGCGGTAATCGTGGACCTGGTGGCGTGTCTCGCCGTAGGCGTGGTGAACGGCATCCTGGTGGGCAAGTTCAAGCTGCCCCCCTTCATCGGAACCCTGGGCACCATGACCATCTGCCGGGGCCTTGCGGAACTGGCCAACGGCAACTACAACACCGGCGACATCGGCAGCGCCCCCCTGGCCCAGGGACTGCGGAACCTGTTCTACTATGGCCGCGTGGGCGTGGTGTACAGCGGCGTCATTGTGGCGCTGATCATCTGGTTCGTGTTTAACTACATCATGAGCTATACCCGCATGGGACGGCACATCTACGCCATTGGGTCCAACGTGGACGCGGCGCGGCTGTCCGGCGTGGACGTGTTCAAAACCACCACCGCCGCTTACCTGATCTCCGCCTTCTGCTCCTGCGTGGCGGGCCTTGTGGTCATGGCCGCCGCCGGTATGGGCTCCATGCAGGCGGGCATGAGCTATGAGATGTACGGCGTGGCCGCGGCGGTTATCGGCGGCATCTCCACCCTGGGCGGTTCCGGACTGCTGGTGGGCGTGATTGCGGGCGCCAGCGTGTGGGCCATTCTGCAAAACGGCCTGAATATGGCCAGCGTCCCGGTGGCTATGCGGAACATCATCATCGGCATCATCGTGGTGGCCTGCGTGCTGCTGGACATCATGCGCCGCAGCGGGATTAAGATCGGCGGAAAGAAGAAGGCGTAAGACTGCGCCGCGAAGCGCGGACAAAACGCGGATTTAATTTGGTACAGAGCCGGAATCCGGCTTTGCACATAGACCCGCCCCGGCTGACCGGAGCGGAAATTGGAAAAGGAGAAACACCTATGAAGAAGAAACTGTTTGCCCTTGCCCTTGCTCTGGTGATGGCCCTGGCTCTGGCCGCCTGCGGCGGCGGCGGAACCACCGGCGGCGGCGACGCTTCCACCGGCGGCGAAAACTCTGGCGGCGGCGTGTCCGCCCGCATTGCCCTGATTACCATGGACCAGATGGACGTGCACTGGGTGCGGCTCAAGGACGCCGCCCAGGCCAAAGTGGACGAGTACAACGCTGCCGGAAACAGCCTGGATATGCAGTGGCTGGCCCCGGAGACCAAGGACAACGCCCAGCAGATTGAGATGATCAACACCGCCATCGCCAACAACGCGGAGTATATCATCATCGCCTGCAACGACGCCACCTCCTGCAACAACGCCCTCCAGGAAGCTGTCAGCATGGGTGCCCAGATCATCTATGTGGACGCCCCCGCCACCCTGCCCGCCGCCGCCACCTATGCCACGGATAACTATGCCGGCGGCGTCCAGGCCGGAGAGTATATGCTGAACGTCCTCACCGAGGCCGGACTCACCGAAGGCACCATCGGCATCGTGGACGCCCAGCCCGGCGTGGACTCCTGCGAGAACCGGTTCCAGGGCTTTGCCTCCGTGTTTGAGGGCACCGGCTTCACCATCGGCGAGCGCCAGTACTCCGACGGCGACAACTCCAAGGCCCAGGAGATTGCCAACACCCTGATCAACAACGGCGTCATCGCCATCTACGGCACCAATGACGGCGCGACCAACGGCGCCGCCGCCGCCGTGGCCGACGCCAAGGCCAACGGCATGAACATCTACTGCGTGGGCTGGGACAAGTCTGACTCCAACATCGCCCATGTGGAGAGCGGCGAACTGCTGGCCTTCATGGCCCAGAATCCCCAGGTCATGGGCGCGGACGCCATTGACGCGGTGGTGGAACTGGCCAGCGGCACGGACCTCGGCGGCGTGGTGGTAGACACCGGCGTGTCCACCATCGACATCACCAACGTGGAGGAGGCCAAGGCGTAAGTCCCCGGCGTCCTGACAAATCGCAACTCCTATGAAACGCACCGCCCTCTCCGTATGGGGAGGGCGGTGTTTTTGGCGGCATTCTGCCGCGCAGGCGGGTTTTTCGGAGGAGATTCCGGCCGTGCGTTGCATTTTGGCGGAAATGCTGATATAATTTCTGGAACACAAAGAGGACCTTTTTCCGCGCAAGGGTTCCTTCCGCGCAATCTGGAAATAAAAGGGGGGATTTCCGTGAGTTTTGAGATTTCCGCGTTTATTCTGTCCCTGCTGTGCCTGGTGTACAGTCTCTCTGCCAAAAGGCGGCAGTACCATCTGCCCAAGGGCCTAAAAAATATGCTCCTGAGCCAGCACGTTATGTTCTTGGCGCTTTTGATCTGCAATATCCTCTCCGCCGCGTCCTCCGTAGGCGGCGTGTACTTACAGGCCATTGCCTCCCGGGAGGTGGTGTTCTGGCAGTATCTCCTCCACGCCTGTTACTTCTTCTTCCACACCACATTGTCCATCAGCTTTGCCCTGTACATCATGAACGTCAACGGGGCCAGCATGGGCCGCAGCCCCCGGTTTTATTTTTACTTCGCCCTGCCCTATCTCTGCTCGGAACTGCTGGTCCTGACGAACTCCTTTACGGGCGCCGCTTTTTATATGGATGCGCGGTTTCTCTATCACCGGGGGCCCCTCATGCCCCTGCTCTATGCCAACGGGGCGGTGTATCTGGTTTTGGGCGTTCTGTTCTTTTTCCGATACAAACAGGCGGTTTCCCGGGCGGACAGCCTGGCCATCGCTGTGGTCATCGCGCTGACCTCCCTGGGGGTGACCATCCAGGGCCTGTACCCAAATTTGCAGGTGGAGCTGTTCTCCGAATCCCTGAACTTCCTGGCCCTCATGATCCTGCTGGAAGAGCGCGGCGGCCACATGGACCCGGCCACCGGGGCGTTAAACCGCCTGGCCTTCGCCGACGCCAACC
The DNA here is from genome assembly GCA_905234565.1 of uncultured Oscillibacter sp. Taxonomy (GTDB): domain Bacteria; phylum Bacillota; class Clostridia; order Oscillospirales; family Oscillospiraceae; genus Oscillibacter. The sequence goes on from CAJOHW010000018.1 coordinate 18,421, forward strand.
GGCGGCTCATGGAAACCGGCCAGACCTATCAGATTGTGCTGGTGAAACTGACGGACATTGCACTTTTTTCCAAGCTCTTCAGCGGCCGGGAGATGGATGCCCTGGTGATGCGGGTGTCCGGGTGGCTGACCTCCATTTCCTCAGAACAGGACCTGTTCAGCCTTCGGGACGGCGAGTTTGCCCTCCTTTGCTCCGAGGCGGAGGGCCGGGACGCCGCCGCCACAGCCACAGCCGTTCTGGAACGATTTGGACAGGACTGGAAAACCGGCTCCCTGACCCTGCGGCTGGAAACCATGGTCAGTGTGGTCCGGGTTCCGGAGGATGTGGCCTCCCTGACGGACCTGGAAGAACTGCTGTCCTCCGGGTTCCGCAAGGCGGGACCTGGTTCCCGGCTGGTGCCCTTTGCGGAGCTGTCCGCCCACCGGCGGAACCGGAGGATTGAGCAGGCCCTGCGGGGGGCGGTGAACGACCGCCGTCTCCATGTGTGGTACCAGCCCATCTGGTCCGTGCAGAAGCGGCGGACCGTGGCGGCGGAGGCGTTGCTGCGGGTGGACAGCGAGGAACTGCGGACCCTGTCGCCGGAGGAATACATTCCCCTGGCGGAACAGTGCGGCCTCATTCGGGAGATCGGACTGTTCGTCTTTGAGGACGTGTGCCGGTTTCTCCGGGACAGGCAGGCGGAGGCGGCGGGGCTCTCCTATATCGAACTGAATCTCTCCGTCCACCAGTTTCTCTATGACGATCTGGTGGAGCGCTTTGAGGAGATCCGGGCCAGGTACGGCGTTCCCCGGGAGAAGCTCAATTTGGAAATCACGGAGTCCGCTTCCACCGACAAAGCTCCCGCCGTGCGGGAGGCCATGGAGACTATGCGCTCCATGGGCTACACCTTCTCCCTGGACGATTTTGGCACCGGGTACTCCAACCTGGTGCAGCTCATTCGGGGCAATTATAAGAACGTGAAGATGGACAAGTCCCTCCTCTGGGACGCTGAGGGCAGCGCGGCGGCGTCCCGGCTGCTGGACAGTTTGATCCATGTGATCCGGAGCCTGGGCTGTAATGTGGTGCAGGAAGGGGTGGAGACCCCCGCCCAGTTGGAACGGACGGAGACCTCCGGTGGAAATTTGATTCAGGGCTACTATTTCAGCCGTCCCCTGCCAGAGGACCGCTTCCTCACCTATTTGGGAAGGGAGGCTTCCGGCGGGAGAAGGTGAAATCCGCCCACAAAACCGCGGACTGGTACACCAGATACGCTCCCGCGCTGAACAGCACCGCCCCCACAATATCCGTCAGCCAGTGAACCCCCGCCAGGGTCCGGCCCGCCACCATGAACAGGGCAAACAGGGCCGCAAACCACGTCAGGACGGATCGGAGGGCGGGGTTTTTCACTCTCCGGTTCGCTTGAAACGCCAAGGTGGGCATGACGCTGAGGACCAGGAGGGTGGTAGAGGAGGGATAGGATGTCTCCAGCCGTCCTTCAATGAGAACAGGCCGGAAATTGATGGGAATCATTTCAAAGAGTACATAGCAGGCGATGACGGCGATGTAATAGATCCCCAGCAGGAGAATGTCCGGATCTACTTTGAAAAGGCTTTTCCGCCGGATCAGCTGCCAGAGCCCCAGGCACCCGAAGGCCGCGCACACCGCCATGGGCACCAAGCCCAGCCAGTCGGTGAGGGTGTAGACCGCCATATGGACCCCGGTGCGCTGATGAAACCAGGTGTTCAGGGCCGCGAAGCCCACCCGGGTATCCAGCTGTCCCACGGGCCGCACATCCACCGTCTGGACGCACACCGTCCAAAGGAGGAAGGCCCCCAGCAAAAGGAGCCCGGTTTTCAGCGTCTTTGTCCAGTTTCTCTCCATACTTTCATCCTTTCCTTTCCTTTCATTGCTTCGTCCAGGTCCAGCCGCATGAGGCACAGGGCCTGCCAGCCGCTCACGCGGGAGCGGAAGCCCTTGGGATTCCGCCCATATTCCACAAAACCCAAACTCTCATACAGCCTGACCGCCCGGTGGTTTTCCGCCACAACGTCCAGTTCTAACTGGGCGTATCCCGCCTGTTTCGCGCATTGAATGCAGGCTTTTGTCAAGGCCCGCCCGATGCCCAGGCCCCAGAAGCCCTCTTCCACGCTGACGCCGAACTCCGCCCGGTGCCGGACTTTCGCCCCCGTTCCCACCTGCGCAATCCCGGCGGTTCCCACAATTCTGCCCTGGACCTCCGCCAGAATCTCGATTTCGCAGCCGCTGTCCGTTTTCTCCCGGAGGAACCGGCGCTCCTGCTCCACAGTATGTTGGCTCTCCTCCGGATAAGAGCGCAGATAGTCCGTCTGCGCATGGGCCAGGAGGAAATTTTCCAGGGCGGCGGCGGCGTCCTGTTCCGTGCCGTTTCGCAGAAGGCAGGTTCTGCCGTCTTTCAGCCCAATGGTTTCCCGGTATTGCACGCTGCACCCCTCCCCGCCGCTTTGCCATGAGTATACCAGATTTGCCCGGGGCTGTAAAGAGCGGCTGCCCGCCCGAAAGGAAAATTCCGGTGTGCGGGACCGGAGAGGCGCTTTATACTCGCGCTCTTTCACATTTGCCACATTTTAGGTCACTGGCACGGCAACGAATGGCAAATCTTATCGTTTACGAGTATCAGATTTGCCGCTCACTGCCGTGCAAAACTTTCCTCCGCATGATTTTTCCCCTTCCCGCATATCCTATCCCCGGGTGATGCCAAATATGAAAGGCCAGTGGAAAACCTATGCCGCCTGGGTGCTGTTTACGGAGGCGGTGGGGGGCCTGTCCGGGTGGCTGACCCGGGAGGGAACCCGGTATTTTAACGCCTTTGTGACCAAACCGCCCCTGTCCCCGCCGGGGATCCTGTTCCCCATTGTGTGGGCGGTGCTGTATCTGCTCATGGGCATCGGCGCGGCGCGGATTTATCTCCTGCGGCCCTCCCGATCCCGGTCCCGGAGCCTGTACCTGTATCTTTTGCAGCTGGCGTTTAATTTCCTGTGGAGCGTGATTTTCTTCAACCTCCGGGCTTACGCCGGGGCGTTTGTATGGCTTGTGGTGCTGTGGGCGCTGATTTTCCGGATGATCCAGAGGTTCCGGGAAAATGACACCTTAGCAGCCAACCTGCAAATCCCGTACCTGCTGTGGGTGGCGTTCGCGGGATATCTGAACGCCGGAGTGTGGTATCTGAACCGGTAGAGTGCGGCGCGCCGCCTGAAAAAACCTGCCCCAAAAGCAGCGGATATCGCCCAAGGCCCCTTCCCCCGCCTCCCGTCCGGAGACAGGGGAAGGGGCGCGTTGGTCTTGAGAGAAAGCACATCTCCTTGACTTTCCCGCCGGACTGGTCCATAATGGCACACGCGGCGTCCCACGTAAGGCGCGTTTCGTATGCGCCGGGGCCGCGCAATCTTGACTGTAAAGGGGAAGCTGTATGGAAAAGAAAACGCCCAATGGGAGGGCCTTGCTGCCGGTGGCCGTGTTTCTGGCCCTGTATCTGGGCACGGGGATCTGGTATGAGTACATCCACCCCATTGAGGGACAGATGGGCTTTTACATCATGTCGGTGGTGGTGGCGTTCTCCATCGCCTTAGCGGTGGCCCTGGCCCAGAACCGGGGGCTCAATTTTGAGCAGAAGATCCACATCTGCGCCCAGGGCATCGGGGACGACAACATCACCATCATGCTCTTTATCTTCCTTCTGGCGGGGGCCTTCGGCGGCATTGCGAAACAGGCCGGCGGCGCGGTCAGTACCGCGAACCTTCTGCTGGACATCCTGCCGGAGAGTTTTGCCGTACCGGGACTGTTCCTCATCGCCTGCCTCATCTCCATGGCCATGGGCACCAGCGTGGGAACCATTACGGTGCTGGTGCCCATCGCGGCGGAAGTGTCTTTGAACGGCGGGTTTTCTATGCCCCTGTGCGTGGGCACGGTGGTAGGCGGGGCCATGTTCGGGGACAACCTGTCCATGATCTCGGACACCACCATTGCCGCCACCAAGACCCAGGGGGTGGAGATGAGGGACAAGTTCCGGGTGAACATCCGCATCGCCCTTCCGGCGGCTCTGGCAACTCTGGCAATCTTGATCGCCGTGTCCCTGACGGGCCGCGCCGCGTCCGTGGGAGAGTATGAGTACAACCTGCTGCAAGCCCTGCCGTATTTTGTGACCCTGGCGGCGGCGCTTTTGGGCGTGAACGTGTTCCTGGTGCTGGGACTGGGGATTGTGCTGTTTCTGCTGGCGGGGGCCGTCACCGGCTCCCTCACCTACATCACCGCTTTCACCGCCATGGGGGACGGCACCACGGGGATGTTTGAGACCATGATCGTGACGATTCTGGTGGCCTCCATCGGGGCGCTGATCCGGGAGAACGGGGGCTTCGCGGCGATCCTCCACTTTATCCGCACCCACTTCTCCGGGAAGCGGGGCGGTATGCTGGGCATCGCCATGCTGACGGCCCTCATGGACATCGCCACGGCCAACAACACCGTGGCCATCGTCATGGCGGCTCCCATTGCCAGGGAGATCAGCCGGGATTACGGCATCGAGCCGGAGCAGACCGCCTCCCTGCTGGACACCTGCTCCTGCATCGCCCAGGGGATCATTCCCTACGGCGCGCAGCTGCTGATTGCGGCGTCTCTCAGCGGCCTGTCCAGCATCTCCATCCTGCCCTTCCTGTTCTATCCCTGCCTGCTGGCGGTGTGCGTCCTGGTCTCCATCGTCCGGAGCAAGGACCACGCGTAAGAGCGAAAACGGGTATCGTCTATCGGAACGCTCCTCCCTTTTCAGGGAGGAGCATTTTTTGCCGTCTATATAGTCTGATGTCCGTCATTCGTCATATTGTCTGACAAATGGGACTGCCTTTTGTGCAAAAGGGAGAACGGGAAAAAATTTGGCAAACCCCCTTGACTTTGTCCGACAAACGGCATATACTCCAAACTGTCCTAAGTCCTATGTCAGACTAATGCGGGGCGAACCAACCCCCTATCCATCCGGCGGATCCCGCAAAGCCCTATCCCCGCAAATCTATTCAGAGGTGATTCCCATGAAAGACATCTCCATCCAGGAACTCCAAAACACCGCCACAAAGATGCGCATGAAGGTCGTGGATATGATCTACAAGGCGCAGTCCGGACATCCCGGCGGCTCCCTGTCCGCGGCGGACTTCGTCACCGCCTGTTACTTCAAGTACATGAACGTGGATCCCCAGAACCCCCGCTGGCCGGACCGGGACCGCATGGTCCTCTCCAAGGGCCATGTGTGCCCCATCCAGTACGCCTGCCTTGCCACCGTGGGCTTCTTCCCGGAGGCGGAACTGGATACCCTCCGCAAGGAGGGCTCCAAGCTCCAGGGCCACCAGGCCATTGAGGACATGGGCATTCTGCGGACCATCCCCAACATCGCCGTGATCATGCCCGCCGATTACAACTCCGCCCGGAAACTGGTTCATCAGGCCGGGGTCACGGAGGGCCCGGTGTACCTCCGCTTTACCCGGGACGCGGTGCCCCAGATCTACGGCCCCGAGGTGGAATTCACCATCGGCAAGGCCCACCAGATCCAGGACGGCAAAGACGTGGCCATTATCGCCAACGGCGACACGGTGCGTCTGGCGGTAGAGGCGGCGAAGGAACTGGCCGCCCAGGGCCTGTCCGCCCGGGTGCTGGATATGCACACCATTAAACCCTTAGACGTGGAGGCCGTGACCGCCTGCGTCAACGACATCGGCAAGATCATCACCATGGAGGACCACAACATCCTGAACGGCCTGGGCAACTATGACGAGATCGCAAAAGTCGTGCCGGAGGAACAGATCATCGTGGGCAACACCGCCTTTGGAGCTACGCCTGTGTCTCCCGGACACGTGAAGCACACGGGCTACGGCGTCACCAATATGGGCACGTTGAAGGCTCCCATGGCGAAGGTAGAGGCCGCCGCCGAGGCCTTCCGGGCGGTGGGCTTAGACGTGACGGTCCATGAGAACGTCATGAACGCCATTTGGCACAAGCTGCTGGTGAATTCCGCCATCAACGGCATGAGCGCCCTGCTGGAAACCCCCAACGGCTTTGTGGCCAAGAACCAGTACGCCCATGAGGTGGCCCGGATGCTGGTGGAAGAGGGCCTGAAAGTGGCCAACGCCTGCGGCTGTACCCTGGACCCGGACGAGGAGATGGCCCACGTCTATGAGGTGTCCCGGGACACGGACGCCACCATCAGCTCCATGGTGCAGGACGTGATCCACCACCACGAGACGGAGATCCGGATCATCAACGGCGCGGTGTGCCGCTATGGCCGGGAACACGGCATCCCCACGCCGTGCAACGATCTGCTGGTGCAGCTGGTGCTGGCGAAACAGTCCATCTATTTAGGGAAGTAACCCCCCCAAACCCAACGCGGGATCCCCAGGCGGCGCGTCCGTCTGGGGATCCCGTGTTTTTACTCCACTTCCGTTACGGTGAGCGTCTCTCCCTCCACCCGGAACCGGATTTCCCGCTCTCCGAAGCGGAAGCCGTAGACCCGCGCCGGATCCGACTGGTACCGGGGCCGGGGATCCTGGGCCAGCACCCCCCGCAAAGCGTCCCGGTGGATTGGAGGGATCCGGTCCAGCAGGTTTTCGGGGATCTCCACGTCCAAGGCCGCCTCCGGCTCCGGGGCAAAACCCTCCGACGCCTCCGGAATCCGGTCCGCGTAGGGCAGATAGGGCTTGATGTCCAAAATGGGGGTGCCGTCCATCAGATCCGCCCCCCGGACGCGGAGCAGGGGGCCCAGTGGGGCGTCGTAGTCGATGGCGTCCAGTTTCACGGCGGAGAGGCCGATGGGATTGGGCCGGAAGGGGGACCGGGTGGCAAATACGCCCATGCGCACGTTGCCCCCCAGCCGGGGCGGCCGCACCGTGGGGGACCAGTCCCGCCGGGCCGCCTGGTGAAAGACCCACACCAGCCACAGGTGGGAAAACCCCTCCAACCCCCGCAGGGCGTCCCGGTTCCGGTAGGGCGGCTCGAAGCGGATCTCTCCCCGCAGTTCCTCCACCAGCCCGCTCTGCCGGGGGACGCCGAATTTTTCCCCAAAGGGACAGCGCATCCGGGCAATGGGCCGCATGAGAAACCCGGCTTCCAGGGTGTCGTCAACAGTGGTATCCATGGATTCGTCTCCTTCCGCACCGCCGGATGGGACGGCGCATAGGATAAAACAGTGATGTAAAGTTCCGGGAACATTGTATCCAGCCGGGCCGGGGCTGTCAACAAAAAATCCGCCCTCCGGATTCCTCCGGAGGGCGGAAGCTGGGCGTTACCGGTTGGTGCCATTGACCGCGTCCCGGGCGTTGTCCACGCCGTTGCGGATGGCGTTCCCGGCGCTGTCCATGCCGTCCCGGACGGCGGCGCCCGCGTCGTCCATGGCGTCCCTGGCCCCGTTGGCCGCACCGTTCAGGGTGCCGCCCGCGTCCTGGATCAGGGAGCCGTTGTCGCTGTATCCATTGCTGTTGGTATTCCCGCTGCCGCAGGAGACCAGCCCCAGAGCCAGCGCCGACGTGAGAAGCAAAAGTCCGCAGGTCCTTTTCACTGAAAGTTCCTCCTTCCCCTTCCGGGGAATCCGCGATTGCACTGCGCGATACCCGAACCCTATTGTGTCCGGACAGGGAAAAACCATGACAGGAAATCTCCGGATCGCCGTTTTTTCCAAGAAACAGCCGATTGTGAATTGTTTATCGCGCAAAACGCCGAAAGCAGGGCCGCCTTTTCGTAAGTTTTCCTGAATCTTTGTGGAAATACCCCTTGACGAAAGGGTTAAAATCGGGTATGCTAAGACTACTTTCTATAACGTGATTCCATACGTGAGAGGACTGCATACGGTGCGGGAAAGGAGAGTTGTGATATGTATACACAAGTCATCACCATTAACAATGAGGTCGGCCTCCACGCAAGGCCCGCCACCTTCTTTATCCAGAGAGCCAACGAGTTCAAAAGCGGCATCTGGGTGGAGAAGGACGAGCGCCGGGTGAATGCCAAGAGCCTGCTGGGTGTGCTGTCCCTGGGCATCGTAAAGGGCACCACCATTACCCTCATTGCCGATGGCACCGATGAAAAGGCCGCCATTGCCTCCCTGGTGGAGCTGGTGGAAGACAACTTCGGCGAGTAACCGCGCCGATCCGTGAAAACGCCAATAAAACACCATCCCCTGTGCCGCGAACCGGACAGGGGATGGCAGTTTTTTAAGTGTTTTTTGTCGTTTACATCTGAAATACCCGGGTTAAATCAATCACACAGCCTTCCAGCACGGATACTTCCATGGATTCTCCGTCCTGTTTCAGGTCCCGGGGATTGAGATGCCCGTCCTCTAACACAAAGGACTCCGCCGTCTTTGTCTCCGGGTCTACAATCCAGTACTCCCGCACGCCGGCCCTCTGGTACAGGCCGTATTTGGTGATCCGGTCATGGCGGCGGGTGGAGGGGGAGAGCACTTCTACAATGAGATCCGGTGCGCCCCTGCAGCCCAGATCGTCCAATTTCTCCGGGTCGCACACCACCGTGATATCCGGTTCCACATAGGTGTCCACATCCCAGGGGCGGTCCTCCTTCTGCTCAAAGAGCCGGACGGCAAAGGGGGGAAAATAGATCTTACAGGGTTTATCTTTTAGAAAATCCCACAGTTGCTGGTAAATGACACCTGAAATGTCCTGGTGCCGCCTGCTGGGCGTGGCGAACATATAAGGTTCTCCGTCAATCAGTTCAATTCTGTCCCTTTCGTCCCACGTCAGGGCGTCCGCAAGGGTATAAGATTCTTGCTTTTCCTGGGGCAGAGCCATTAAAACGCCTCCTTCCGGCGATCTGGAATAACCGGGAATCCCCGGCATCCCAATCGCGGGACGCCGGGGTGATTGCTGTACGGTTGTTTTACCGTTTGACTGTTTTAGTACATCCCGCCCATGTCGGGGGCGGCGGGAGCGGGGGCGGGAGGCTCGGGCTTGTCGGCCACCAGGGACTCGGTGGTCAGCACCATGGCGGCCACAGACGCGGCGTTCTCCAAAGCGGACCGGGTCACCTTGGCGGGGTCAATGATGCCGGAGGACACCATGTCGCAGTACTCCTCCTTGTAGGCGTCGAAACCATAGCCGTTCTTGCCGGAGGAGCGGACCTTCTCCAAAATCACGGAGCCGTCCAGGCCGGCGTTGGCGGCGATCTGACGGATGGGGGCTTCCAGGGCCTTGGCCACAATGCGCACGCCGGTCTTTTCGTCCCCTTCCAGGCCGTCGATGAGCTTCTCCACGGCGGGGATCACGTTCACATAGATGGTGCCGCCGCCGGCTACCACGCCTTCTTCCACAGCGGCCCGGGTGGCGTTCAGGGCGTCTTCAATGCGGAGCTTCTTCTCCTTCATCTCCGTCTCGGTGGGGGCACCGGCCTTGATGACCGCCACGCCTCCGGCCAGCTTGGCAAGACGCTCCTGGAGCTTTTCCTTGTCATAGTCGCTGGTGGTGACGGCGATCTGGGCGCGGATCTGGCCCTCCCGGTCCTTAATGGCCTTGGCGTCGCCAGCGCCGTCCACGATGGTGGTGTTTTCTTTCGTGACCTTCACCTGACGGGCCCGGCCCAGCATATCCAGGGTGGCCTCTTTCAGTTCCAGGCCCACTTCCTCACTGATGACGGTGCCGCCGGTGAGGATGGCGATATCCTGTAACATCTCCTTGCGCCGGTCGCCAAAGCCCGGGGCCTTTACGCACACCACGTTCAGGGTGCCCCGCAGACGGTTGACGATGAGGGTGTTCAGGGCCTCGCCCTCCACGTCCTCGGCGATGATCACCAGTTTCTTGCCGGACTGCACCATCTGTTCCAGAATGGGCAGCAGGTCCGTAATGACGGAGATCTTCTTGTCGGTAATGAGCAGATAGGCGTCGTCGATGACGGCTTCCATCTTCTCCGTATCCGTGACCATATAGGGCGTCACATAGCCCCGGTCAAACTGCATTCCCTCTACCACTTCGCTGTACGTCTCCGCGGTTTTGGACTCCTCAATGGTGATGACGCCGTCGGCGGAGACTTTCTCCATGGCCTCAGCGATGAGGTTGCCGATGGCCTCGTCGCCGGAGGACACCGCGCCCACCCGGGCGATATCCTTGGTGCCGTCCACCTTCCGGGACTGGCTCTTGATCTCGGCCACAGCGGCCTCCACGGCTTTCGCCATGCCCTTCTTGACGATCATGGGGTTGGCCCCGGCGGCCAGGTTCTTGAGGCCCTCGGCGATCATGGACTGGGCCAGGAGGGTGGCGGTGGTGGTGCCGTCGCCGGCCACGTCGTTGGTCTTGGTGGACACTTCCTTTACCAGCTGGGCGCCCATGTTCTCAAAGGGATCTTCCAGTTCGATCTCCTTGGCGATGGTGACGCCGTCGTTGGTGATGAGGGGAGAGCCGTACTTCTTATCCAGCACCACGTTGCGGCCCTTGGGGCCCAGGGTGATGCGTACGGTATCCGCCAGGGTATTGACGCCCGTTTCCAGGGCTTTGCGGGCCTCTTCGCCGCGCTTAATCAGTTTTGCCATGTCTGTAAATCCTCCTTACAAGCTTGCGGTTTACTCTACGATAGCCAGAATGTCGTTCTGCCGGACCACCACGTATTCCACCTCTTCCAGGGTGACTTTGGTGCCGGAGTACTGGCTGGTAATGACTTTGTCGCCTACTTTTACGGTCATGGTAACTTCCTTGCCGTCCACCATGCCTCCGGGGCCCACGGAGATGACTTCGGCAACGGAGGGTTTCTCCTTCGCGGAACCGGTGAGGATGATGCCGCCCTTGGTGGTCTCCTCTGTCTCCACCATCTTCAAAATGACGCGATCCGCCAGCGGAGTGAGTTTCATGGATATTGCCTCCCAAACGTTGAAATCCGTTGGCACTCATCCGTCCTGAGTGCCAACGGTGCTATCATAGTACACAGCGGGCCGTTTGTAAAGGGGAAATTTCGCAAAAGTTATGAAAATTTTGTAAACAACTTTGCTAAATTTTACCAGACATACCCGAAAAGCCCCCTTCCGGCTATCCTTGCGCCGTCCACTCTGCCCTTGTGAGACAGGTGAAATGCTCCGTGCGGGGGAAGCCGTCCGCGGCGCAGGGGACATTATACGCGCCCTGATTGCAAGACGGTCCGCCTGCCGTTCCGTCATTTTGCCGAAACCCTGCTCCGTATCCGGGAAAGGCGCGGCGGCGGGACAATCTCCCCCTTTACAAACGCCCCGGCGTCCGATATAATGACAGGGTTGTAAAACGGTGAGGAAAAGGATGGGATCATCATGGCGCTGATTGAATACGATGTCTACCGGCAGAAACTGCGGGAACTGGAACCGGAGCTTGCCAAGCTCTCCGCCGCCCTGGACCTGGACGGGGCCCGCCGGGAGGCGGAACGGCTGAACGCGGAGACGGAACAGGAGGGGTTCTGGAACGATCTCCAGCGGTCCCAGAAGGTACAGATCCGGCTCAAACAGCTGCAAAACAAAATTGCCCGGCAGGAAAAGCTCCTCTCCGCCCACGAGGACCTGACGGCCCTGTGCGACATGGGCCAGGAGGCGGACGACGGGGAACTGCTGGAAGAACTGAAAAGCGAATACGCCGCCTTAGAGGCCCAGGTGGAGGAGGCCCGGATGGCCACGCTCCTGTCCGGGGAGTACGACAACTCCAACGCGATTTTGCAATTCCATCCCGGGGCCGGCGGCACCGAGGCCCAGGACTGGGCCCAGATGCTCTACCGGATGTATACCCGCTGGGCGGAGCGCCACGGGTTCGCCTGGAAGACCCTGAACTATGAGGACGGGGACGAGGCGGGACTGAAATCCGCCGCCGTGTCCATTGAGGGGGAGAACGCCTACGGGCTTTTGAAGAGTGAGAACGGCGTCCACCGCCTGGTCCGGGTGTCCCCCTTCGACGCCAACGCCCGCCGCCAGACCTCCTTTGCCGCCATTGAGGTGATGCCGGAGATGACGGACGACGGTTCCGTGGAGATCCGGGAGGAGGACATTGAGATGCAGGTGTACCGGGCCTCCGGCGCCGGAGGACAGCACGTCAACAAGACCTCCTCCGCCGTGCGGCTGATCCACAAGCCCACGGGGATTGTGGTGGCGTCCCAGCAGGAGCGCAGCCAGTTCCAGAACAAGGACAACTGTATGAAGATGCTCCGGGCCAAGCTGCTGGAATTGAAAGCCCAGCAGCACGCGGAGAAGATCTCCGACATCAAAGGGGTCCAGATGAAGATCGAGTGGGGCAGCCAGATCCGCTCCTATGTGTTCATGCCCTATCAGATGGTGAAGGACACCCGTACGGGCTATGAGACGGCGGCCATTGACAGCGTCATGGACGGGGACCTGGACGGCTTTTTGAACGCGTACCTGACGAAACTGGCCACCGGAGAGCTGAAACGGTAAAAAACACGGGCGCGGGAATACAGCCCCGCGCCCTGTGGTTTTCTTTAGATTCGCCCTGTATTGGCGGCGTTTTATCCCGCGTCTTTTCCCTCCATCTTGCGCCGCTGGCTGCGCAGGGCGGCGGAACGCCGGAAGCCTTCGTAAGATTCCGGCGTCAGGGCGGGGGAATCCTCGTCAAAGAGGATGGGCAGCGACTTTGCCGCCTCAAGTTCCGCGATTTCTTCCGGCGTCAGCGGTTCACCCTTTTTCAGCCTGTACTGCACGATCATCTGCGGTCCCTCCCCCTTTTTTCTTCATCATACCACATCCCGCCCCGTTCCGCAACCCCCGCAAAGCTGTGTCCCGTTTGCTTCCATGGGTGCCGGGCACAAGCATCGGCAATTTGACGAAAATCAAAGGCGGATACCTTGACAGGAATTTACACTTCTGATACAATACCCACTCACCCAATCGGAATAAAAAACGGAAGCGGTACGAAACGAATGGCTGTTCTATGCGCGTTTCGGACATAAGGGGGCATCATGATTGGAGTATGTTTTACAAACGAATGACCTGAAAAAGAGCTACAAATCGTTTCAGGCGTTAGACGGCCTCACAATGCGGGTTCCGAAAGGCTCTGTCTATGGCCTTGTGGGAAAGAACGGAGCCGGCAAGACCACGCTGCTCCGCCTGATCTGCGGTCTGCAAAAACCCACATCCGGCAGTTTCCAGCTGTACGGCATCCGTAATGACAGCAAAGACATCATCCAGTCCCGCCGCCGCATAGGGGCCATGGTGGAAACTCCGTCCGTCTACATGGATATGACGGCGGAGGATAATCTCAAACAGCAGTATCTGATTCTGGGCCTGCCATCCTATGACGGGATCCCGGAACTGCTGGAACTGTCCGGGCTTGAAAAGGCCGGAAAGAAAAAGGCGAAGCATTTTTCCCTTGGCATGAAACAGCGCCTGGGGATTGCCATGGCTCTGGCGAGTGAGCCGGATTTCCTCATTTTGGACGAGCCTGTAAACGGTCTTGACCCCCAAGGCATTGTGGAAACGCGGGAAATGATTCTGAATCTAAACCGGGAACGGCAGATAACCGTTCTGATTTGCAGCCACATTCTGGATGAACTCTCCCGCCTGGCGACGCATTACGGAATCATCGACCGCGGACGCATGGTGAAAGAACTGAGCGCGGAGGAGTTGAACACCGCCTGCCGCAAATCTATGCGTATGGAGGTCAGCGACATAGCGGCCCTGACCCGTGCGCTGGACGCTATGAATTTGGAGTATCAGGTCATTTCCGATACCACTGCCGATGTGTTTGCGAGGATGAGCGTCACCCAGCTGGTTATGGCGCTTGCAAAGGAAAACTGCGAAGTATTGTCCCTGCGGGAGCGCGTTGAAAACCTGGAAAGCTATTTCATCTCTCTGGTAGGAGGCGGCGGAGAATGTTAAGATTCCTGAGAGCGGATTTTGTCCGGCTGCGCAAAAATTTCGCTTTTCGTCTTTCGCTTGCCGGAATGCTTGCGCTGTCCGGGGGTCTTATGGCGACGCAGGCCACCGCGATGGATTACACGGTGCCGCTGAGCCGCGTTATCTTTCTTCCCATGAGTATGTATGGAATTGCCATGGCCGCGTTTGTCAGCGTTTTTGTAGGGACGGATTTCAGCGACGGGGTGATCCGGAATAAACTGCTGGCGTCAAACTACCGCCGCAGCCTGGTCCTCTCACAAATCATCGTGAGCTGCACAGCCTGTTCCATTGTTTACATGGCCGCCACCGCTTTTTCCGCCGGGATCGGACAGTTTATCTTTGAAAATAACGTGGAAGGCATCACGTTTATACGGTATTTTTTCACGGGCCTTGGTGTGGCCTTGGTCACCGGCTGCCTGTTTTGCGTTGTCACGCTTCTTTGCGGCAACAAAACGCACGCGGTAATCTGGTGCATGGGTTTGGCGTTCGGAATGCTCTTTCTGTGTATCCGTACCAATGCCGTGCTGGTACAAACCGAGTATAAAGACGGGGTTCTCAACCCGCATTACATAGGAGGCTTTTGGAGGGAACTGTATGGCCTTCTTCATGATTTGAATCCCTACGGTCAGGCGGCACAGCTCTCTTCGTGGGAAGTCTGGCATCCGGTTCGCGGACTGCTTTTCGATGGTTTCCTGTTTACCGGCCTGAGCGTTTTGGGATGTAAACAGTTCCGCAGAAAAGAAATTTCCTGAGGAAAAAAAGGATATATGATAGATTGACTTCACACAACAGACAATCAGAAAGGATGTGTTTTTCCATGGCACAGCGACGCCCCGTTCCGGCGGGAGAGAATAAAATGGGCACCATGCCCATTGCCCCCCTGCTTTTGAGTATGGCCCTGCCAATGATGGCCTCCAACCTCTTTCAGGCCCTGTACAACGTGGTGGACAGCTTCTGGGTGGCGAAACTGGGCCAGGACGCCCTGAACGCCGTCTCCCTGGCCTTTCCCCTGCAAAACCTCATGTTCTCCTTGGGAATCGGCACCGGGGTGGGTATCAACGCCCTGCTGTCCCGGTCCCTGGGGGCCAAACGGCAGGAGACCGCCGACCGGGCCGCCAATACCGGGATCTTCCTCTGCTTTTGCAGCGCCATTGTATTCGCCTTTGTGGGACTGTTCCTGTCCCGGCCCTTTTTCCTGGCCCTGACCTCTAACGAACAAGTAGTCTCCTACGGCGCCGCCTATACCAGTATCTGCCTGGGGCTGTCCTTCGGCGTGTTCGGACAGGTGTGCTTTGAGCGGCTTCTTCAGTCCACAGGCCGGACGCTGCTGTCCATGGTGTCCCAGATCACCGGGGCGCTGATCAACATGATCCTGGACCCCATCCTGATTCTGGGCCTCTTTGGCGCGCCGAAACTGGAAGTGGCCGGGGCCGCCGTGGCTACCGTCATCGGACAGTTTATCGCCGCGGGGATCGCTGTCTATCTGAATGTCCGCCACAACCCGGACATCCATCTGCGTCTCCGGGATATCCGCTGGCACGGCGTCACCGCCCAGGAGATCTACCGGGTGGGCTTTCCCTCCATCCTCATGATGAGCGTGGGGTCCGTCATGAACTTCTTCCTAAACCGGATCCTGATCTCCTTTACGGAGGCGGCTACGGCGGTATTCGGCGTGTACTTCAAGCTCCAGAGCTTCGTCTTTATGCCGGTGTTCGGCCTGAACAACGGCATGGTGCCCATTGTGTCCTACAACTACGGGGCCCTGCGGGAGGACCGGCTCAAAGGCGTTATCCGCATTGCCGTTATCAGCGCCATCAGCCTGATGTTCACGGGCTTTTTGATCTTTCAGTTCTTCCCCGGACAGCTCATGTCCCTCTTTAAGCCCACGGAGGAGGCCATGCTGGCCCAGTACGACGAGATGCTGGCCATCGGAAAAGTGGCCCTGCGGATCATCAGCCTGTGCTTCCCCTTCGCGGGGTTCTGTATCATTGCCGGATCCGTGTGCCAGGCCATTGGAAACCCCTTTTACAGCCTGATCGTGTCCGTATGCCGCCAGCTGGTGGTGCTGCTGCCGTCGGCGTGGCTGCTGGCCCAGACGGGAAAGCTGGATCTCGTATGGTTCGCCTTCGTCATTGCGGAGGGAATGTCCCTGGTACTGAGCGTAATTTTCCTCCGCCGGACCATGACCGCCGCCGAGGAACACTTCCGCCGGGAGCGGGGATGAATGAATCCATAAAACCGCCCGGGGCCGCGTCAGCGTACGGCCCCGGGCGGTTTGTAGATATGCCGTTTATTGTTTCAGGTTCTTCAAAAACCGCAGGGCTTCCAGGTAGCCGTCCAGGCCGTGGCCCCGGATGGAGGCGGCGCAGGCTTCCCGGATATAGGAGACATGGCGGTAGTCCTCCCGGGTATCCGGGTCCGACACATGGACCTCCACCGTGGGGATCCCTACGGCCTTCACCGCGTCCAACAGGGCGATGCTGGTGTGGGTATAGGCGGCGGGGTTGATGACGATGCCGTCCAGGTGGTCAAAATAGGCCTGCTGGATGGCGTCCACCAGTTCCCCTTCGTGGTTGGACTGGATGCAGGACACCTCCATGTCCAGGTCCGCCGCCTCCCGCTTGATCCGGTCCACCAGTTCCCGATAGGTGGTGGTGCCGTAGATCTCCGGCTGGCGGATGCCCAGCATATTCATATTAGGGCCGTTCAGTACCAATATGCGCACAAAAATTCCTCCAAATCTCCCCGGCGGTCTGGGCCGCCGGACCGTTGTTGTCCACCGCCACGTCCCGGAAGCGCTCATACAGGGGGGCCCGCTGCCGCCACATCTCCGAGAGATCCGCCCCCTGGGAAAGAGGCCGTCCCTCCACAGGCAGGGCGTTCAGGTCCCGGAGCAGGTGATAGATCCGTCCGTTCTGCCGCAGGGGGGCATAGTTGGCCGGGTCCTTCACCACGCCGCCGCCGGTGAGGATCAGGATTCCCGTCCGCTTTCCGGCCTCCGCCACGGCCTCCCGTTCCAGGGCCCGGAACGCCGCCTCGCCCTGACGGGCAAAGATCTCCGGAATGGAACACCCCGCCCGCGCCGCGATCAGCTGGTCCAGATCCACCGCCTGGCGTCCCGAGAGGGCGGCCAGGGCCTTGCCCACGGTGGTTTTGCCGCTGCCGGGCATTCCAATCAGCACCAGATTGGCGGTAGAGCGCCGGAGGCGTTCCAGCACCCGGCCCTGTTCCCGGACGGAGATGGAGGCCCCGTTGAACCGCTCCTCCGCCGCCGCCGCCTGGGACACCAGCATGGCAAGCCCTCCGGCACAGGGGATCCCCCGCTCCTCCGCCTGCATCAGCAGGGCGGTGCGCCGGGGGTTGTAGATGAGATCCAGCACTCCCCGCAGGGCGGGGAAGGCGTCCAGGTCCACCGGGGACGCCCCGTTGCCCGGGTACATCCCCACAGGGGTGGCGTTCACCAGCACGTCCGTGTCCGCGTGGCGGGACAGGTTCTCATAGTTGTCGGGACCGGCCCGGGAGACCACCACAATCTCCCGGGCGCCTTCCAGTTTTGCCGCGTACTGTACCGCCAGAGACGCCCCGCCGCTTCCCAAAATCGTGACCTTCCGCCGTTCCAGGGGGATGCCGGAGCGCTTCACCAGGCACCGGAACCCGGTGACGTCCGTGTTCCAGGCGCACAGGACCCCGTCCTCCCGGCGGGCGATGGTGTTGGCGCTGCCTACGGCCTGGGCGTCCTCATGGACCCAGCCGCACAGGGGCAGCACCTGCCGTTTATAGGGAATCGTCACGTTTAAGCCGCCGATGTCCTCCCGGGCCAGGAAGGGGGACAGGTCCTCCGGTTCCAGCTCAATGAGCTGATAGTCCGGACAGCCAAAGGCCTGGTGGATGGGCACGGACCAGCTGTGGCCCAGTTTCCGCCCCAGCAGGCCGTAAACCTTGCCGCCGCTCATATCTCCGCGTAGCTCCCTAAGAACAAAAACGCCGCGCAGCTGCGCTCCATCTCCTCCAGCATGGGCAGGATCCCCGGCTCCTTTACGGAGGCCTCCAATTCGATGAAGAAGATGAACTCAAAGTTCCGTCCCGTCACGGGACAGGACTCCAGTTTCGTCATATTCACCCCCAGGGCCGCCAGTTTCGCCAGCACGTCGTACAACGCCCCGGGCTTGTTCTCTGTGGCCAGAATCAGGCTGATGCGGCTGGCTCCGGCGTAGATGGCGGGATCTTTGGACACGCAGATAAAGCGGGTATAGTTGTTGTCGCTGTCCTGCACGGCGTCGTTGAGGCATTCCAGGCCGTACAGGGCGGCGCAGGAGTGGGAGGACAGGGCGGCGGCGTGGGGATTGCCGCTCTCCGCCACCAGTTTGGCGGCCACGGCGGTGTTGTCGCAGGGGATGATCCGCACGCCGTTCAGGGCGCTTAAGAACTTCCCGCACTGGCCGATGGCCTGTTCATGGGAGTAGATCTCCTGAATGTCCTCCTGTTTCGCCCCCGGCAGGGCCAGCAGTTCATGGCGGATATGGAGCCGGGTAGACCGGACAATGTGGAGCCGGTAGTCCTGCAACAGGTCATAGACCGCCCGGACGGAGCCGTTGGAGCTGTTCTCAATGGGGAGAACCCCGAACTTGCACAGCCCCGACTCCACCGCCGACGCCACCGCCCGGAAGGTCTTTACATACATGATATGCCCCCGGGGGAGCAGGCGGTCACAGGCGGCCTGGGAGTTGGCCCCCTCCACCCCCTGGCAGGCCACCAGTCCCGTCTGGGGGAACACCTCGCTGCCCCCCGCCAGGGCGGCTTCCACCTCCCGGCCCACCCGGGTGGGCAGGCCCAGGAGTTCCGCCTGACGGGTCCGGGACAGCTCCATCAAAGTGGTGAACAGGTGGTAGGCGTAGCGCTCCCGGTCCCCGGCGGCCTCTGTTACCCGGGCCAGAATCTCCCGCTCCCGCTGTTTGTCCAGAATGGGGATCCGGCCCTCCCGCTTCCGGGCGGACACCTCCTCCGTCAGGTCCATCCGCTTCAAAAACAGGTCCAGCAGTTCCTTGTCTACCGCGTCAATTTGGCTTCTCAGTTCAGAAAGTTCCATGATTTCCCTCCAACAACATCTCCAACAATACCGCCGCCGCGGCGGCCTCTACCACCGGTACCGCCCGGTGGGCCACGCAGGGATCGTGCCGTCCGGGGATCCGCAGTTCCGCGCCTTCTTCATAGGACAGGCGCACCGTCTCCTGGGCCCGGGCAATGGACGGCGTGGGCTTGAACGCCGCCCGGAACACCACGGGCATTCCCGTGGTGATGCCCCCCAAAATGCCCCCCGCCCGGTTGCGCGTGGTCCGGACCGCCCCCTGTTCCCAGACGAAGGGATCGTTGTTCTCCGAGCCCCGCAGCCGGGAGGCGGCGAACCCCGCCCCGAACTCCACGCCCTTCACCGCCGGAATCCCGAACACCACCGCGGCGATCCGGCTCTCCACGCCCTCAAACATAGGCTCTCCCAGTCCGGCGGGGACGCCCACGGCGGCGCACTCCACCACGCCGCCTACGCTGTCCTGGTCCTGTCGGGCCTGGGCAATCAGGGACCGCATACGCTCCCCGGCATCATCGTCCAGCACCGGGAAGGGCTTTTCCGCCACGGCCTGGAACAGTTCCGCCGCAGGATACAGGGGGAAGGGGGCGTCCTCCGCGTCTCCCACGGAGGCCAAATGGGCTCCCACGGCAATGCCCCGGCGGGACAGGATCTGCTTGGCAATCCCCCCCGCCGCGCACAGGGGGGCCGTCAGCCGTCCGGAGAAGTGGCCCCCTCCCCGCATATCCGCATAGCCCTTCCATTTCACCCAGGCGGTATAGTCCGCGTGTCCCGGCCGGGGGGTATCCCGGAGGGCGTCGTAGTCCCCGGACCGCTGGTCGGCGTTGTCCAGCACCGCCAGCAGCGGCGCGCCGCAGGTGAGGAGCTTCCCCTCCCCCGCCGGAAGGACCCCGGAGAGAAACCGGGGCACGTCCGTCTCCTTCCGGGCCGTGGACAGGGGGTCCTTTCCCGGACGGCGGCGGTCCAAGAAGGCTTGCAGGGCGTTGGTGTCGATTTCCTCCCCGGCGGGCAGGCCGTCCATCAGCACGCCGATGCCCGCCCCGTGGGACTGGCCGAAGATGGAGATCTTCAGCGTCTTTCCAAACTCAGAACCCATGGACCTGCCCTCCCAACCTTTGGTAATCCGTAAAAAATCCCGGGTAGGATTTCTCCACCGCCTCCGCCCCGTGAATCGTCACGGGGCCGTTTCCGGCGCTGGCCAGTACCGCCGCCGCCATGACAATCCGGTGGTCTTTGGCCCCGTCCGCCTCGATAGGGCCGTCCCAGGGCGTCAGCGGGCCGTACACCGTCAAAGTGTCCGGCCCCGCCTCCGCCGGAACGCCGAAGGTCCGCAGCAGGGCGGACACGGTTTCCAGCCGGTCGCTCTCCTTCATGCGGAGCCGTCCGGCGTTGACAAAACGGGTCCCGTCCCGCCGCGCCGCCGCCATGACCGCCAGCGGCGGCAGCAGGTCCGGACAGCCGGACACGTCGATCTCCGCCGTCCCGGGGTTTTTCAGCCGCCGGGACAGGCCCGCGATGCACCGATCCCCCTGGGCGGAATCCGCCCGGAGGCCGGAGACGGTGATCTCGCTTCCCAGGAAGTTGGCGGCGAACCAGAAGGCCCCCTGGGACCAGTCCGCCTCCAATTCGGCGGAAATGGGGCCGTAGGACTGGGGGCCGGGGATCCGGAAGCGGCGGGGCGTCTCCGGCTCCACGCGCACTCCCGCCTGACGGAGGGTGTCTAAGGTCAGGTCCACATAGCCCCGGGATTCCAGGGGCGTGGTCAGTTCCAGTACCGAGTTCCCATTCAGCAGGGGCAGGGCAAAGAGCAGTCCCGTGACGAACTGGCTGGACACGTTCCCCGGCAGGGCGTACCGTCCCGGGGGCAGGGTGCCCCGGACCGTCAGGCGGTCCGGCTGGCGGGTATAGACAATGCCCTTCTCGTCAAACAGGGCGAAATAGGGCTCCAGGGGCCGTTCCAGCAGACGCCCCTGGCCCGTAAAGACGCCGCCGCCCCGCAGGGCCAGGGCAATGGGGAGAAAGAAGCGTAAGGTTGACCCGGACTCCCCGCAGTCCAGAACGCCGCCCCGCTGCAGGGCCTCCCCACAGCGAAGGGTTGCCTCCAAATCCCGGTTCAGAGGGGGCACCGTCATTTTTTCGCCGCTTAAGAGCTGGGCAATGGCGGTGCGGTGGGCCATGGACTTGCTGGGGGGCGGCGTCACGGTGCCCCGCAAAGGCCGGGGATCGATGCGTACATCCATGGCTTATTCCCGAACCTGCCAGCCCGCCCGGATCAGGGGCAAAAGCTCCTCTACGGGAATGGTTTTCAAAGTACAGCGCCCAATCTCCACGGGGACGGCGATGGTAATGGCGTCTCCGGCCCGTTTCTTGTCGGACAGGGCCGCCTCCGCCAGGGCCTCCGGGGAGTACTCTGTGCGTATCGGCAGACGGTTGGCGGCGAGACACCGGACAATCCGGTCCGCCAGGGGACCCGCCGTCCAGCCCAAGGCCTCCGACGCCCGGGCGATGACCGCCAGCCCCGCCGCCACGGCGTGGCCGTGGGGCATGGTGTACCCGCTGCATTTTTCAATGGCGTGGCCCACGGTGTGGCCCAGGTTCAGCAGTTTCCGCTCCCCCTGTTCCCGCTCGTCCCGCTCCACCACCCCGGCCTTGTAGGCCGCGCACCGGGCAATGACCTGTTCCGGGGCGGTGTGGAGGGCGCCGTCCTCAAAGAGGGCAAAGAGCCCCTCGTCGCTGAGAACCCCGGTTTTGATGGCCTCCGCCGCCCCGTCGGCGAACACCTCCGGCGGCAGGGTGGACAGGCACTCCGTGTCGCACAGCACGGCGGCGGGCTGTAAAAAGGCCCCGGCCAGGTTCTTCCCCGCCTGTAAGTCAATGGCGGTCTTGCCCCCCACGGAGGAGTCCACCGCCGCCAGGAGGGTGGTGGGCATCTGGACGTACCGGATGCCCCGGAGATACACGGCGGCGGCAAACCCCGCCATGTCCCCGGTGACGCCGCCGCCCAGGGCCAGGACGCTGTCCGTCCGGGTCAGGCGCTGCCGGGCCAAAAACTCTAAGATGTCCGACAGGGTGGTGAAGTTTTTGCTGCCCTCCCCGGCGGGGAAGGTGTAGGCGCACACGGAGAACCCGGCGTCCTCTAAACTCTCACGCACCGCGCCCAGATACAACGGCCCCGTGTGGGTGTCCGCAATCACCGCAATCCGGCGTCCCGGCAGGAGGCTATTTAAGATCTCCCCGCACTGTCTCCGCAATCCCGGACCGATCTCCACCGCGTAGGGCGGGCTGGTCCGCACTGGAATCCGCTCCATCTCAGTTTCCTCCCGCCTGGGCCTTGGCCTCCCGGCCCTCTTTCAAAAGCCGCCGCAAGTCCTCCGGATCCCGGCGGCGAAGGGCGTCCTGGAACTCCTGCAAGTGTCCGATGAGGATGCCCAGTTCCTCCGTGAGAAAGTCCCCGTCGTCTAAGAACAGTTCCGTCCACATCCCCTCGTCCAGCCGGGCCACCCGGGTCATGTCCCGGAAACTCCCGGCGGAGAACCCCCGCCGCCGGACCGCCTCCGGGGACTTCACATAGGCGCTGGACACGATGTGGGCCAGCTGGGAGGTAAAGGCGATGATCCGGTCGTGTTCCTCCGGGGTGGAGAAGGTGATGCCGGCAAAGCCCAGATCTAAGAAAAAGTTTTTCAGGGTTTCCAGCAGACGGGGATCCGTTTGGCCCGGAGGGGTGAGGATCATGGAGGCCCCCACATAGAGATCTTCCCGGGAGGCGGTGAACCCGCTGCGCTCTGTGCCCGCCATGGGGTGGCCCCCCACGTAGGCAAACCCATACTTCCGGGCCAGAGGCTCCATGCCCGCCGCCACGGACCGCTTCACGCCGCACAGATCCACTACGGCGGCGTCCCGGGAGATCTCCCCCCCGTGTTCCGCCGTCCACGCCACGGCGGCGGAGGGACGCACCGCCAGGAGAATCAGATCGCACTCCCCCAGATTCTCCGCCGTCAGGGGGGCGTCCATGGCCCCGCACATCCGGGCCAGGGACAGAGTTTCCCCGTCCAGGTCCGCGCCGTAGACGGTATGGGCCGTGCGGGCCTTGGCGCTTTTCGCCATGGACCCCCCAATAAGCCCCAGGCCCACAATGCCGATGGTCATGGGGCCGTCTCCGCCAGGGACCGGCTCAGGCTGTGGATTTTTAAGAGCTTCCGGGCCACGGCGTCAAACTCCTCCGGTTTCAAGGACTGGGGGCCGTCGCACAGGGCGTGGGCCGGGTCGTTGTGGACCTCAATGAGCACTCCGTCCGCCCCGGTGGCAACTGCCCCCAGGGCCATAGGCTCCACCAGATAGCTCTTGCCCGTGGCGTGGCTGGGGTCCACCACGATAGGCAGGTGGGTCAGCCGCCGCAGTACCGGAATGCAGGAGAGATCCAGGGTGTTGCGGGTGAAGGGCTCAAAGGTCCGGATCCCCCGCTCGCACAGGATCACGTTCTCATTGCCCCCCGCCATGACGTACTCCGCGCTCATAAGCCACTCCTCATAGGTGGCGGACATCCCCCGCTTCACCATGACGGGCTTTTCCTGCTGGCCCACCACCTTTAAGAGGTCAAAGTTCTGCATATTCCGGGCACCGATCTGGATCACGTCCACGTCGTACTTCTGGAACAGGGGCAGCTGGTTGAGGTCCATGAGTTCCGTGACGATGGGGAGGCCGGTTTCCTCTTTGGCGGCCCGCAGAAAGGCAAGACCCTGTTCCCCTAAGCCCTGGAAGGCGTAAGGGGACGTGCGGGGCTTGAACGCGCCGCCCCGGAGCATGGTGGCCCCGCTGGCCTTTACCGCCTGGGCGATGCCCACAATCTGGGCCTCCGACTCCACGGAGCAGGGCCCCGCCATAATGGCCAGCACGCCGCCGCCGATCTGCGTGTCCCCCACCCGGATCACCGTGTCCTCGGGATGGAACTTCCGGTTGGCGTTCTTGAACGGCTCCTGGACCCGCTTCACGTCCTCCACAATGTCTAAGGCGGCGATAAGGTCCATATCCAGCTTGGACGTGTCCCCCACCAGGCCCAGGATGGTGTTCTCCACTCCCGCGCTGGTGTGGATGGAAATGCCCTTCTCCCGGAGCCAGGCGATCAGGCTCTCCAGCTGTTCCGGATTGGGGTTGCGCTTCAAAATGACAATCATAACGGATACCTCCCTTGCTCTCTATTGTATGGTTCTCTGTTCAGTCTGCGGCGGATACGGATATCCGCGGCCCGGGGGCCGCGGATGGGAAAAACCGGACGCTCACCGCCCCCGTACCCGGACCGGTTCCGGGACGGGCACCGCCGCGTAGGCGGGCTGGAACTCCGGTTCCGGCAGAAAGACGCCTTCCGGCAGGAATTCCGGCAGGAACTCCGGTTCCGGGGCGTGGATCCGCCCCCGGCAGGAGCCCATGAGCAGTTCACAGGCGGAGAGGATGAACCGGATGTCCCGGTCCAGGCCGCCGCTTTTCGTCTCCGCCAGATAGTACCGGTGGAGCCGGTCCAGGGCCTCCGGGAAGGTGCAGCGGCAGGGCCGCAGGGCCGGGGACCGCTCCGAAAGGGTTTCTTCCAGCCGGGTACGCAGGGCCGTCTCATAGCGGTGGTGGTCCCAGCCCCGGCCGGGGAAGCTGGGGTTGTGGGGCCAGGTGAAGGCGTCGGCCACGTAGTGGGTCAGTTTCCCCATGGTGTAGTAGTGCCAGATGTGCCAGTGCTCCCGCCTGCGCAGCCTCCTGGCCCGCCGGGCAATGTACCGGTCGTTGTTGCCGTATGTATGCCCGCCCAGTTTCTTTCCCCGCAGGGAGCCTTTCAGGTAACTGAAGGGGTTCAGGTCCGGCTGGATGGAGCCGAACAGAAACGCCAGCTCATACGCTCGGTTGGAAAAGCCGCCTTCCCGGCGCATCAGCGCACCGGCCAGCAGGGCATGACTGCGTTTTTGCACGATGAAAACCTCCGATATTCGCAGAATAGGGCCACACGGCCCGGAAAAGAAAGGCAACTCTCAGCGCCCATGAGTATACCACACCACCGCGCCAAAACGCAACAGGAAATATTGCGCCTTCTTGACAAAACCCGCCCAAAACGATATCATATGCCTATCTCTACCAGGAAGGAGGCGATCCCATGGGCATGACGGACAGCCAGTTCAAGGCCGTGCTTCTGGATGAGCTGGAGGATTGGCAGGAGCTTCTCCGCCTCCTCCGGGACGGGAAGGCCGAGGAGGCCGTGGAAAAGGCCCAGCGGCAGATTGAAAAGACCAACGCCAAGCTTCAGCTGTGAGGACTGCGCATGGAGGGGCACCCTTCCATGCGCAAAAAGTTTGATAAACCCTTGACAAGCGTGCCTATAAGAGGTATAATCTTCCTGTCACCATCCATCACCCCACCCCTCTGGCCCGCCGTGTCCCATGCGGCGGGCACCCTTTTAACCTGTCCCTGCAAAAAATTTTGGAAAAAATTTTCCCACGGCTCTTAATTTTCCAGCCATACCGCCGATATATCTGTTGAAAGGCGGTTGTGAGACCGGGACGCAAACTCCCCTCCCCGGTGACTGTGGCCCCGAAAAGCCCCCCCAAGGACGGGGCGGGCGGACAGGGTTTCAGCGGCTCGCGCGGCCGATTGAAATAACGTGAGACGCCTCCCTTCCCCGGCAGACTGGCCAGATGCCCCGGAAACGGCGTAAAACCAAAAAACGCGGACGCAGGGAATAGCGGACGCAGCGGAATTTAAGGAGATGTCATTATGCCTTCGAGAATTCAACACAATATTACGTCCCTGAATGCCTACCGGAACTACTACAACAACAACCGGGCATTGTCGGCCAACCTGGAAAAGCTGTCCTCCGGTTACAAGATCAACCGCGCCGGCGACGACGCGGCCGGGCTTGCCATTTCCGAGAAAATGCGCGCCCAGATCACCGGACTGAACGTGGCGCAGAAAAACGCCAAGGACGGCATCTCCCTGGTGCAGACCGCTGAGGGCGCGCTGACCGAAGTACACGATATGCTCAACCGGATGTACTCTCTGGCCGAGCAGTCCGCCAACGGAACCTACGACA
>CAJOHW010000019.1 GCA_905234565.1 uncultured Oscillibacter sp.
TCACAGCCCCAGATCCTCCTCCACCAGCAGGACCTCGGTATTCGTCCCGTGCATAGGCCCCCACAGCACCACCAGGCCCTGGCAGATGCGCTCCGGACTGCGGCAGTCATAACACCGGTCCCCTTTTTCCGCGCAGGGGGTGCGTACCCCCAGCCGTTTCGCGTTTTTCGGTCCGGCAATGTTCCTGGCCCGGCGGACCGCCTGGTCATACGTGGGGGCCAGCTTGTTCTGTCCGATGACGAAATAGACCCGGCGGTGGCCGTACAGGGTGGAGGCCGCCCGGTTGCCCGCGCCATCGATGTTGACGATCTCCCCCGTCTCCGCTAAGGCGTTGGCGGAGGTGAGATAGGCGTCGGTCTGGGCGGCGGCACTCCGGTCCGCGCCCTTCCAGTGCCAGAGCACCGTATTGTGGGCGGAGAGGCTGTCGTACAGCCCCAGGGCGTCCAGGGTGACGGAGCCGCCAAAGCCCACGGTGGTCTGGTCTAAGACGCCGTTCAGATATGCCGCCGCCTCCCGGCCTGTGGGGAACGTGTGGACCGCAAAGCCCCGGTTCTCTAAATGCTTCTTCACGGTTTCAAAGGACATAGGACCGCCTCCCTGCATTTTGTGAGCGTTCGTTTATTCGTTTAGCTGATATCCGCCATTTCTAAATATTCACTGCCGTGTTCGGCGATGTGGCGCTTGCGGCCCTGCAAATTGTCCCCCAGGAGCAGGTCGAAGATCTCCGCCGTCCGCTCCACATCCTCCGGCATCACCCGGATCAGCCGCCGGGTCTCCGGATTCATGGTGGTCAGCCACATCATATCCGGGTCGTTCTCTCCCAGGCCCTTGGACCGGTCCACCTTGTATTTCTTTCCCTCCAAGGTCTTGAGAATGCTGTTTTTCTCCCCATCGGAGTAGGCGAACCAGGTCTTTTCCCCGCAGTGGATCTCAAAGAGGGGCGTCTCCGCAATATAGACGTACCCCTCCCGGATGAGGGTAGGCGTGAGACGGTAGAGCATGGTTAAAATCAGGGTCCGGATCTGGAAGCCGTCCACATCGCCGTCGGTGCAGATGACCACCTTGTTCCAGCGCAGATTCCCGATATCAAAGGCCGACAGGTCCTTCACATGGCGGTTCTGCACCTCCACGCCGCAGCCCAGCACCCGGATGAGATCCGTGATGATGTCGCTTTTGAAGATCCGGGCGTAGTCCGCTTTCAGACAGTTCAGGATCTTTCCCCGCACAGGCATAATGCCCTGATACTCCGCGTCCCGGCTGAGCTTCACGCTGCCCAGGGCGGAATCTCCCTCCACAATGTAGATCTCCCGTTTCCCCGGATCCCGGGACCGGCAGTCCACAAACTTCTGTACCCGGTTGGCAATGTCGATGTTCCCGGACAGCTTCTTCTTGATATTGAGCCGGGCCCGTTCCGCGCTCTCCCGGCTGCGCTTGTTGATGAGGACCTGTTCGGCGATGCGGTCCGCGTCGGGGCGGTTTTCAATGAAGTAGATGTTCAGGTTGTCCCGGAGGAACTCCGCCATGGCGTCCCGGATGAATTTGTTGGTGATGGACTTTTTCGTCTGGTTCTCATAGGAGGTCTGGGTGGAGAAGTTGTTGGACACCAGCACCAGGCAGTCCTCAATGTCCTCCCAGGCGATTTTGCTCTCGTTTTTCTGATACTTCCCCTGATCCCGCAGGTACTTGTCCAGGGCGGAGACAAAGGCGGATTTGGCCGCCTTTTCCGGACTGCCCCCGTGTTCCAGGAAGCTGGAGTTATGGTAGTGCTCCACGGCGTGGACCCGGTTGGAGAAGCAGAAGGCACAGGACAGCTTCACCTTGTACTCGTCCTTATCCGCCCGGTCCCGGCCCCGGCGCTCCGCCTGCCAGAAAACCGGGGCGGTCAGGGGATTCTCCCCCGCCAGTTCCGCCACATAGTCCGCAATGCCGTTTTCGTACAGAAACTCTGTGGCCGCAAAGACCCCCGGCTCTGTCTCGTCCTCCAGCCGGAAGGTGATTCCGGCGTTTACCACCGCCTGCCGCCGCAGAACATCGGTAAAATACTCCCGGGGAATGGCGATGTCCGTGAACACGTCCAGATCCGGCAGCCACCGGGTTTTGGTACCGGTCCGCTTCGCCTGGTTCCGGGGCTGGGGCGTCTTCCCCAAGGCCCCCACAATCTCCCCCCGCTCAAAGCGCAGGGCGTACTCGTACCCGTCCCGCCACACGGTTACGTCCATGTACCGGGAGGCGTACTGGGTGGCGCAGGCCCCCAGGCCGTTGAGGCCCAGGGAGTACTCGTAGCTGTCCCCGGACAGGTTGTCGTATTTGCCCCCGGCGTACAGTTCGCAGTACACCAGTTCCCAGTTGTACCGGCCCTCTTTCTCGTTCCAGTCCACCGGACAGCCCCGGCCCCAGTCCTCTACCTCGATGGACCGGTCCAGGAACCGCCGCAGAACGATTTTCGTGCCGTGGCCCTCCCGGGCCTCGTCAATGGAGTTGGAGAGGATTTCAAACACCGCGTGTTCACAGCCGTCCAGGCCGTCGGACCCGAAAATCACCCCGGGACGCTTGCGGACCCGTTCCGCGCCTTTCAGGGCGGAGATGCTGTCGTTGCCGTAATCCTGTTTTTTTCTTGCCGCCATAGTGCCTCCTGTATCGTGCCTCCTGTATGGCAATGTCCCGTACGCGCCGGGACGGAATGTCATGGGAGAGTATATACTCGCGCTCTTTAAGATTTGCCACATTTTAGGCCGCTGGCACGGCAACGAATGGCAAATCTTATCGTTCACGAGTATAACATACTTTCCCCGGGTGCGCAAGAGCGGCGCTCCGGAACTCTCCCGGAACGCCGCCGCGTATCCCCTCTTATGACACCCGCATATCCCGGGCGGACTCCCGGTGGATGGTCCGGTAGGCCCCGGCGAACATCAACAGCACAAACACCAGGAAGATCCCCATAGCCAGGGCGGATCCGGACAGGGCGCAGGCGTCGTACACCCCGTGGAGGAACACCGCCACCAGATACCCGGCCCATAAACTGCACCAGGACGCGAAGGGACGGCCAAGACTGTCTAAAATTTTCGCCCGCCCGTAGAACACGCCCATAAACACCCCGAAGGCCATGTGCCCCGGCACGGACAGCAGCGCCCGGGGAATCGCCACGGACAGCCCGTAGCCTAAGACGTACTGGATGTTCTCAAAGGCCGCGAAGCCCAGGGACACGAACACGGCGTAGATCACGGCGTCGAAGCGGTAGTTAAAGGCCGGATCCCGCCAGGTCCGCCACTTCATCAGGAGGAACTTGGTGCCCTCCTCCACCGCCGCCACCACCAGGAAGGCAAAGAGAATCGTATACACCGGGCCGTCCTCCCAGACCACCCGGTCCAGGATCCGCTCCGCGACGCCTTCCAAAAACGCGGACAGCAGCGCCGCCAGGACCCCCAGGCCCAAGAGCGACGCCAGCAGCCCCGGCGGTTCCGCCTCCACGGTGTCGTGGCGGTATATGTAGCGCAGGAGGTACGCCGCCGGCAGCACGGCGGCCAGAATATGGGGCGCAATCGGCAGCGCCGGACGGATGAAAAACAGAAAGCCCACGATATTCCTCCTCTCTTTCCCCTATCATACCACAAAAAGAACCAAAAGGAAAGCGGAAATCCCAGTCAAAAATTTACAATCCGGACAGAATCCGGTAACATCTCCCGCCGCCGTCCCTTGCAAGCGGGGGAACAGTGTGGTATGATGGAGGCAGACCATAGAGACGGGCGGGATGAAGATGGACAACAAGAGCGCCGGCTTTGCGCCTTACACGGGCGGGGAACCCTATGTCTTTGTCAGTTACAGCCACCAGGACAGTGACCGGGTGCTTCCCATTTTGGAGGCCATGCACCGGAAGGGATACCGGATCTGGTACGACGAGGGGATCCTGCCGGGAGGCGATTGGAAAGAGGAACTTGGCGGTCATATCGCAAAATGCGAAGCGTTTATGGCTTTCATTTCCAAAGCGTGGTGCGGTTCGGGTGACTGCGGGAATGAACTTGCTCTCGCGTCGGGTTTTAAGCGCAAAGTTGTACCGATCCACCTTGAGGAAAACATAGAGTATCCTTCTGGCGTAGGCTATGATCTGATCAGATCTCAGCGTCTCAAACTGCTCAAACTGGATCATGATTCTATCGACAAATTTTTGGACAAAATTGGGCAGACAGAGGAGATCAAACGCTGTCAAGACCCTTCACAAGGGGATTTTGGCCTGCCGCGCCGTGAGATTCCGTGGTACCGCGAAAAAGGGATCCAATGGTATCTGTTTGCGGAGGGCATTCTCGTCATTTCCCCGGAAGGCTCCGCCAAGGCGGAGAAGATACCAAATTATCTCTATCTCCACGCGGAAAACGGATGCGGCGGCCCCTGGGCGCGGGACCAGGGGGAGGAGATTGTGGAGGCGGAGATCCGGGACGGCATTACCAGAATTGGAGACGCGGCTTTCCTGGGCTGCGAAAATCTAAAGACGGTAAAAATTCCCGAAAGCGTGGCGGAAATTGGCAGAATGGCGTTTCAAGGCTGCAAAAACCTCAAACAGGTGGAAATTCCGGGGAAAACGCGGATCTGGGGGGATTCCTTCCCGCCGCATACAAAAGTGACCGTCCGGCGGTAAATTTTTAACTTCCAACTTCACACACAAGGAGGCTGCGCCATGCTGAAAAAACTCTGGCCCTGCGCGAAACCCTACGCTGTGCCCATCCTCTTGGGGGTCCTGTGCGCCGCGGGGGAGGCGGTGTTTGAACTGCTGATCCCCTTAGTGATGAGCGAAATCGTGAACATCGGCATTCCCTCCGCCGACACCGGGTTCATAGTGAGCCGGGGAGTGCGGATGGCGGGCATGGCGGTGATCTCCATGTCCCTGGGGGTGGGTTCCGCCGCCCTGTCCGCCATTGCGGGCATGGGGTTCGGGGCGAACCTGCGTCAGGCGGAGTACGCCAAGATTCAGGAGTTCGCCTTCTCCAACATCGAAAAATTCTCCACCGCGTCCTTAGTCACCCGCATGACCAATGACGCCCACGCCCTGCAAATGACCCTCATGATGGGAATGCGGCTCATGGTCCGCTCCCCGGTGATGCTGATTGCGGCCCTGTTTTTCTCCATCCGCCTCAGCGCCCGGCTGAGTTTGGTGTTTGCCATTGCCCTTCCGGTACTGGCGGTGATGGTGGGGGTGATCCTGTTCCGGGCCAGCCCCCTGTTCCAGTCCTTACAGGAGCGCACCGACAATCTGAACCTGGTGGTGCAGGAGAACCTGGCGGGGATCCGGGTGGTGAAATCCTTCGTGCGGGAGGACCGGGAGAAGGAGAAGTTCGCCCGCCGGAGCCGGGATCTGCGGGATACGGCTTTGGAGGCCTTCGGCACGGTGGTGATCAATATGCCGCTGATGCTGCTGGTGGTGTACTCCACCATGATCGCGGTGCTGTGGTTCGGGGGCCAGATGGTGTACGCGGGGACCCTGCCCTCCGGGGATTTGATCGCCTACTTTACCTACATTATGCAGATCATGATGTCGCTGATGATGGTGTCCATGATGTTTATGATGCTGACCCGTGGCGTGGCCTGCGGACGGCGGATTGCGGAGGTGCTGGACGAACAGCCCGCCGTCACGGACGACCACGCGGATCCGGCGGCCCAGGTCCGGGACGGCTCCATCGACTTTGACCGCGTGTCCTTCCGCTATCACGCGGAGAATCCCCAGTGGGTCCTCCGGGACATCACCCTCCACATCGCCGCCGGGGAGACGGTGGGGATTTTGGGCGGCACCGGATCCGGCAAAACGTCCCTGGTGTCCCTGATCCCCCGGCTGTATGAGGCCCAGGAGGGGACGGTAAAGGTGGGAGGCCGTCCGGTGGGGGAGTACCCCATGGGACACCTCCGCCAGCAGGTCAGTATGGTATTGCAGCAGAACACCCTGTTCTCCGGCACCATCCGGGAGAATCTCCTGTGGGGGAATCCGGAGGCGTCGGAGGAGGAGATCTGGTCCGCCTGCCGGGCCGCCTGTGCCGACGAGTTTTTGAAGGGCTTCCCCGACGGCCTGGAAACCGACCTGGGCCAGGGAGGCGTCAACGTGTCCGGGGGCCAGAAACAGCGGCTTTGCATTGCCCGGGCCATACTGGCAAAGCCGAAAATCCTGATTTTGGACGACTCCACCAGCGCCGTGGACGTGGCCACGGACGCGAAAATCCGCTCGGCGTTTCGTCAGGACTTAGGCGGCGTGACGAAGCTGATCATTGCCCAGCGGGTCAGTTCCGTCATGGACGCGGACCGGATTCTGGTTATGGACCAGGGGACGGTGGTGGACCAGGGCACCCATGAGGAACTTTTAGAGCGGTGCGAAATCTATCGGGACGTGTACCAGTCCCAGCGGGAGGGGGCGGAGAACCATGGCTGAGACGAGAAAAGGCGGCGGTCCCGGCCCCAGGGGTCCCGGGGGACGGGGGTTTCAAAAGCCCAAGGATCTGCGGAAAACCCTGGGGAAGCTCCTGCGGTATTTGGCTCCCTATCAGGCCCATATGACGGTGGTGGTGGTTCTGCTGGTGACCAGCTCCCTGTGTACGGTGGGGGGCTCCTATCTTCTGCGGCCCCTGATCAACAACTATATCCTCCCCGGAAACTTCCCGGGCCTTGCCCGGATGCTGGTGGTCATGGCCATGGTCTACGCCTCCGGTGCCCTCAGTTCCTATGGGTATGCCCGGATCATGGTCCACGTGTCCCAGAACACCGTGGCGAAACTCCGGGAGGACCTGTTCAGCCGGATGCAGTCCCTGCCCCTGCGCTTTTTCGACGCCCATACCCACGGGGAACTCATGAGCCGCTATACCAACGACATGGAGACCATCTCCGAGGCGCTGAACAACAGTTTCGGCAGCCTCATCTCCTGTGCCCTGAACTTCACCCTCACCATTGCCGCCATGCTGGTGTTAAATCCCCTTCTGACCCTGGTGACCCTGGGGATGCTGTGCGTCATGCTGTTCACGGTCCGGACCATCGGCAGCCGCAGCCGCCGGTACTTTACGGCCCAGCAGAAAACCCTGGGAGAGGTGAACGGCTATATTGAGGAAATGACGGAGGGCCAGAAGATCATCAAGGTCTTTCACCATGAGGCGGCGGCGGAACAGGGGTTCCGGGAGCGGAACGCGGCCTACCGTCAGGCGGCGGCCCGTGCCCAGATTTTCGCGGGGATTATGATGCCCGCCATGGGGAACTTGGGCTATCTGAACTACGCCCTGACCTGCTGCGCCGGAGCCGTCATGGCGGTGCGCAGCGGGGACTTGGGGGGACTGGCGGCGTTTTTACAGTACTCCCGGCAGGTCAGCCAGCCCATTACCCAGATCTCCCAGCAGGTCAACACCATCCTGTCCGCCGTGGCGGGAGCGGAACGGGTCTTTGAGATTCTGGAAGCGGAGCCGGAGACGGACGCGGGCCAAGTCACTCTGGCCCGGGACGGGCAAAAGGGCTGGGTCTGGCAAAAGCCCGACGGCACCGCTGTGCCCCTCCGGGGGGACGTGCGCTTTGAGCACGTGACCTTCGGCTATGATCCCCGGAAAACCGTCCTTCACGACATCTCCCTGTACGCCAAACCCGGACAGAAAATCGCCTTTGTAGGCTCCACCGGGGCGGGGAAAACCACCATCATGAACCTCATCAACCGGTTCTATGAGATCCAGTCCGGCGTCATCACCTATGACGGCATCGACGTGCGGGAGATTGACAAGTCCTCTCTGCGGCGGTCCCTGGGCGTGGTGTTACAGGATACCCACCTCTTTACGGGCACGGTCCGGGACAACATCCGCTATGGACGCTTGGACGCCACGGACGCGGAGGTGGAACAGGCGGCTTGCCTTGCCGGGGCGGACGCCTTCATCCGCCGACTGCCCCAGGGCTATGACACGGTCCTCTCCGGGGACGGCGGGAACCTGAGCCAGGGGGAGCGGCAGCTTTTGAACATCGCCCGGGCGGAGTGCGCCAACACCCCCGCCCTGATCTTAGACGAGGCCACTTCTTCCATCGACACCCGTACGGAAAAGCTCATCGAACAGGGCATGGACCGGCTCATGGCGGGACGGACGGTGTTCGTCATTGCCCACCGGCTGTCTACGGTCCGGAATGCCCGGGCGATTCTGGTGCTGGAACACGGGGAGATCCTGGAACGGGGAGACCACCAGGAACTGCTGGACCGGAAGGGCCGGTATTACCAGCTCTACACGGGACAGCTGGAACTGGATTGAGGGGAAAAAACGTATGCGGATGCGGAAAAAGAAAAATTTGCTGCCCCGGATGGAGCGGTGTGAGGCCCTGCTGGTCCGGGACCCCTACGCCCGGCGGGGACGCTGGCGGGACTTGCTGCCGGGGGCCCGGGAGGTGCGGCTGGAACTGGGCTGCGGCAAGGGACGGTTTACAAAAGAGACGGCCCAGGGAGAGCCGGACGTACTGTTCATCGCCGTGGAGATGATCCCGGAGGCCATTGTGGTGGCTATGGAGCGCTGCTTAGGGCTTTCCAACGTGTATTTTGTGTCCGCCAACGCGGACCAGCTTCCCTCCTTCTTCGCCCCCGGGGAGGCGGACCGGATCTATCTGAACTTCTCCGACCCCTGGCCGGGAAACCGCCACGCGAAACGCCGCCTGACTCATGGGAACTTTCTGCGGCTGTACCGCCAGGTGTTGAAACCCGGCGGAGAGATCCACTTTAAGACGGACAATGAGCCCCTGTTTGACTTCTCCTTAAAAGAACTGCCCCGGTACGGCTTCACCCTGTCGGAGGTCACAAGAGATCTCCACAGGAACGGCCCGGCGGGGGTTATGACGGACTATGAGGCCAAGTTCTACGCCCAGGGAAAGCCCATTTACCGTCTGGTGGGCACCGTGGGGCCGTGGACAGAGCCGTTTCCGGACCAGATCCGGCAGGTGCGGCAGGCGTGGCTGGAGGCCTTTGCCGCCGGGGTACCCCGGGAAGTGCTGGAACGGCGGGTCCTGGCCCCGGGGAACTACCTCTGGCACATCTTCACCTGGGGACAGGTCCCCTGCCAGACAGGGGACGCCGCCCGGGAGGCCCTGAAGGGGAAAGGGGAGTGCTATCTCTTTTACTGCGAGTATCCCCCCGCCGGGGTGTCCCGGATCCAGCGTCTGGCGTCCCCGGCGGAGTGTCCGCCGGAGGACTGGGTGTCTTTCGACGGTTCGGACTGGTATCTGACGGATAAGGAGTTCACCTGGACCTATGTCCACACCCATGAGGGGGATCTGGGACCGTACTACTGTGAGGGGGGAAGGGTGAACACGTAAGCGGGACACCACCTCACCCGCCCCCTGCGGGGGGTCCTGGGCGGACGGCCAATAGGGGACCGCCGGAGGCGGTGGATGAGGGGCCGTCTGACCGCTCAGGTAAAAAATATTTCCCTGCCCCCTTGCAATCCCGCCGCAGACGCGGTATAATCAGGACCGTGGAACCCACAGCGTTTTCTGTCCCGCAAGGGACGCACCCGTCCTCCGGCCTGCCGGATCTGCCGGGGCTGTCCTGCCGGACGCGGCGCTGTTCCTCCACATGAGGCGCCGCGTCCGTCTGACGGGTTATCTTCCGAAGATTTGGACGATGACGCCTCTGCTTTTTTGTCTCATGCGTAATTCGCGCTGAAAAGCGGCCTCTCCCCGGGAGAAAGGCCGCTTTTTTTGTCCGTTTTTCGTTTTACGTTTCTCCCCGATCCTGGATCAGAGGCTCCTGGAAGCCGTTGGCCCCGGGACAGAGGATGTCCCCCGCCACAGGCCGGTCCCCGCAGACATACAGGTTCGCCTGGACCCCCTGGGGACGGTCCGGGTAGTTGAGCACCTTGTAGGTGTACCGGGCAATCTGCTGTCCGCAGTAGTCCCCCAGGTCAAAGCCCTGGGGCAGCTGCAGGGCGTTGTAGCTCAGATAGGGCTCCTCCAGCGTCTCCGGCAGGAGAAACTGCAAGGACTCCACCGGCTCCGGCTCCACCTCCCAGCCCAGTTCCCCCAGATACGCCACCCGGTCCTCATTGGTTTCCAGCACCGCCGACGCGCCCGGGACGGTCCGGTCCCCCCGCAGCAAAACCAGTACCGCGCAGATCGCCGCCGCCGCCAGAACCACCCCCAGCAGCACCCGTTTCTTAGAAACTTTCGCAGCACAGATCACCATGGCAGATCCCTCCCAAGTTCTTTTGTAGTTCTTTCTATTCATTTTTTCCCGGAATTATGATAGAATGGCGGAGAGTGTCCCCGTGAAAGGGGAGCGCAAAGGAGGGGGAACGGATGGCGGAACGGATCGACAAACTGCTCTCCTCCACGGGACGCTGGTCCCGGAAGGAGGCGAAAGCCCTGCTGAAAGCCGGACGGGTGACGGCGGAGGGCCGCGTCCTCCGGGATCCGGCGGAGAAGCGGGAGGCAGAGGGCCTCTATGTGGACGGGGCCCCCCTTCTGGTGCGGGAACACACCTGGGTTCTTCTGAACAAGCCCGCCGGATACCTGTCCGCCCGCCGGGACGGCCGGGACAAAGTGGTGACGGACCTGCTGCCGCCGGAACTGCGAAAGCTCTTTCCCGTGGGACGCCTGGACAAGGACTCCCTGGGCCTCCTGCTCCTGACCGACGACGGTCCCCTGGCCCACCGGCTCCTGTCCCCCCGGCACCATGTGGAAAAGGAATACTTCGTCCGGGTGCAGGGCACTCTGTCCCCAGCGGACCAGGCGGCCTTCGCCCGGGGCCTACCCTTAGAGGACGGGGAACCCTGCCTTCCGGCGGACCTCATGATCCTCTCCGATTCCACCGCCCGGGTGACGCTTCGGGAGGGGAAGTACCATCAGGTCAAGCGGATGCTGGCGTCCCTGGGGAAGCCGGTGGTGTTCCTGGAGCGGGTCCGAATGGGCAATTTGACCCTGGATTCCGGTATGAAACGGGGCGAATTCCGCTTTTTGGAAGAGGGGGAAGTGGAGGATCTGCGCCGTGTCTCCGGTCTGCCCCCGAAAGAGCCATAACTTCCACAAAAAAGATCGGATCTTTTTGTGAAAAAAAGAAAAAAACTATTGCGGTTCGACAAAAATGCCGCTATAATAGCCTTGTTGGCATATTGCACAAAGTCTGCCCCTGCGCAGCGCTTGGCCGTGGGATGAAAACGGAACAGGAGGAGTGTACAGATGTCCGGGCGGATGTTTCAAAATGTGGTTCTCCAACTGAAAGAGAACACAGATCGTACCATAGGCGTCATTGACGGAGAGGGCAGCGTGGTGGCGTGCAGCGACCTGCCCCTGATTGGAGAGCGCTGGGAGGCCGTGGTGCCCCTGCTCAACGCCTCCTGCGGCGACCTGCTCTGCACCGACGGCAAGGCCTTTAAGACCCTGGGCGGCTGGGGGGGCCAGTTCGACTACGCCGCCTTTACCTTCGGGGACAACGACGTGAGCCAGACCGCCTGCGCCATGGCAACCGTGGCCCTGAACGCCGCCAAATCCTACTATGAGGAGAAGCACGACCGGGGCTCCTTCGTCAAGGACGTGATCTCCGACAACATCATGCTGGGAGATATTTACATCCGGGCCAAGGAACTGCGGGTGTCCACGGACATGAACCGGGGGGTGTTCGTGGTGCGGCCCCTGCGCAAGGGGGAGTCCGTGCCTACGGACGTGGTCCAGGCCCTGTTCCCGGACCGGCAGAACGACTTCGTCCTCAGCGTGGGGGAGGGCGACGTGGTGCTGATCCATCAGATGCCCGACGGGGCCGGGCTGAAAGAGCTGAACCGCATCGCCGCCAGTTTGGAGGAAACCCTCCGGGAGGGCGGGGAGAGCACCGTGGTAGTGGGCGTGGGCACCATCGCCCAGCACCTGCGGGACCTGGCGAAATCCTATAAGGAGGCCCAGATCGCCATTGAGGTGGGCAAGGTCTTTGACACGGAGAAATACGTCATCAACTATGAAAACCTGGGCATCGGGCGGCTGATCTATCAGCTTCCCACCACCCTCTGCGAGATGTTCTTGCAGGAGGTGTTTAAGAAGAACCCCATCGACGCCCTGGAAAAGGAGACCCTGTTCACCATCCATAAGTTTTTCGAGAACAACCTGAACGTGTCCGAGACTGCCCGGAAGCTGTTCGTCCACCGCAACACCTTAGTGTACCGGCTGGAAAAGATCAAGAAGCTGACAGGGCTGGATCTGCGGGAGTTTGACGACGCCATTACCTTTAAGGTGGCCCTGATGGTGAAGAAGTACCTCACCAGCCGGGGAATTGACTCGTAAAAAAGCACGGCAATTCAAGGGCCTCTCACCGTCACGGTGAGAGGCCCTTTTATACTCGCGCTCTTTCACATTTGCCGCATTGCAGGTCACTGGCACGGCAACGAATGGCAAATCTTATCGCTCACGAGTACAGGTTCGTTTACTCCGAGATGGCCTTCCGGGTCCAGGCCCCGCCCCGGTAGCGCAGAAGAAAGACCACGGAGCGCACGGTCCAGTCCAGCACCGCGTGGGCCACATACACCCCTACCACCCCATAGCCCAGGGTTTTCCCCAGGATGTAGGCGAAAAACACCCGGCACAGCCACATGGACAGCATACTCACCACCATGGTAAACCGGGCGTCCCCGGCGGAGCGCATACAGGCGGGCAGCAGGAAGGACGGCACCCAGATCACCATGGACGCCACGCCGTGGATCACCGCCACCATAACCGCCAGCCGTTCCGCCTCCGGGGACACGGCGTAGATCCCCATAATGGGGGACAGCAGGGCCAGCAGCAGCAGGTTCACCCCGATCATCAGGCCGTAGGCCCACAGGGACAGCTTCCGGATATACCGCCGGGCCTGGTCAAAGGCCCCCGCCCCGGCGCACTGGCTCACTACCACGGCGCTGCCCAGGCTCACCGCCTGTCCCGCGAAGCAGTGGAAGTTTCCTAAAGTGTTGCCAATGGCGTTGGCCGTCACCGCCGCCGTACTGAAGGTGGAGATCAGGCTGTACAGCACCAGCCGTCCCAGTTGGAACATCCCGTTCTCAATGCCCCCGGGGATCCCCAGGGACAGGATGTTCCGCATGAGGACAGGCCGGAACGTAAACTCCCGGGGCGGGGCCAGGGACAGGGGCAGGGCGGGATTCGCCAGAAACGCCAGGATCACCGCCGCCGCCACAATCCGGGACACCAGAGTGGGAATCGCCACGCCGGACACATCCATGCCTAAGCCGAAGATCAGCAGGGCGTTGCCCGCCACGTTGATGCCGTTCATCAGCAGGGACACGTTCAAAGACAGATCGGACCGTCCCATGGCCCGGAACACCGCCGCGCCGCCGTTGTACAGGGCAATGGCGGGGATGGAGGCCATGACGATGCCGTAATAGGTGTCGGAGGCTGCCATGACCTCCGGGTCCACCTGTCCGAACAGCACCGTCAGAATCCCCCGGCGGAACAGGTACAGCACCGCCGTAATCACCACGGAGGAAGCCGCCAGCAGAACCATCAGGTGCTGGCAGGCATCGGAGGCGTTGCGGCTCTCCCGCCGTCCGATGTACTGCCCCGCCACCGCCGCGCCTCCCGCCGCCATGGCGGAGAAGATGTAGATCATCAGCGCGCTGATGGAGTCCACCAGGGACACCGCGGAAATGGCCGCGTCCCCTACGGAGGACACCATCAAAGAGTCCGCCAGCCCCACGGCAATGGCCAAAAACTGCTCAAAAAACAGCGGACCGATCAGAGCCATCAGCTGGCGGTTGGTAAAGGCGACAGGGTCCCCCTGCCGGGGACCACCGGATTCTCTCTCCATGCGTCTCTCCTCTTTCCCGTTTTTCCCGTCTATCATAGCAAACTCCCCGGGCGCTGTAAAGCCCCCGGGGCGCGCTGTTCCTGACGAAATTTCACGGCGGGGAGACCCGGAACAGGCCGTGGCGGTTGCAGTAATAATATAGATACCGGGTTCCGGGGATGGGGAAGCGTGCCTCCGCGTTCCACTCCGGATAGAGCTTCTTCATGCGCCAGCTGTCATCCCCGGCGGCGGCCAGAAAGGAGATGTAGTGGGACTTGTCCATTGGGTGAGACAGGGAGACATAGTACTCGTCCTCTGCCCGCTCAATACGGAGATGGTGTTCCCCGTTTTCCGCCTCCGCTTCCAGGGCGGGAAGGACCAGCCCGCAGCAGCTGACCACCGCCTCCCCGGCGCTTTGGATCACGTTGCCGCACAGGGGGCACACGTACAGCTTCATCCGCAGCATATGAAAGGCCCGGTTGGTGTTCACCACGTCCTCTCCGGACAGCAGTTCAATGACGGACACCCCCAGAGCGGCGGAGAGAGGCTCTATGAGGGAGATGTCCGGATACCCCCGGCCCGTCTCCCACCGGGAGACCGCCTTGTCACTGACGCCTAAGCGGTCCGCCAGCTGCTGCTGGGTGAGGGCTCTGCGTCTGCGCAGACGCTGGATCATAGCGCCGGTTACATATTGGTTCATGGCCGTTCCTCCTTGGGATAGTCTTTTTTGATGCCGCTACCATACCACGCCGCCGGGGTACGCGCAACCTACGCTTCGTAGAATGGGTCAGCGCAAAGACCCTTGCAAACCAGCCCCGGATATGCTACCATACCTCCATAGATCAAGAGGAAGGGACGTTCCGCTATGAAGAATCTCATCCAATCCGCCAAGGAGCAGCTGTCCGCCCTGGCGGCGGATGCCTACCGGGACTGCGTGTCCGACGGCACCCTGCCGGAGGCCCCGGTACCCGCCCCGCCTGTGGAGGTGCCCCGGGACAGCGCCAACGGCGATTTTACCACCACTTTTGCCTTAGCCGCCGCCAAGGCCCTGCGGATGCCTCCCCGGGCCGTGGGACAGGCTTTGGCGGACCATCTGCGTTTGGAAGGTTCCGGCTTCGCCTCCGCGGAGATCGCGGGACCTGGGTTTCTGAACTTCCGGGTGGGGGACGGCTGGTATGAATCGGTATTGTCCGCCATTGAGGAGGAGGGCCCCGCCTACGGCACATCGGAGGACTTGAAGGGGCAGAAGATCATGGTGGAGTTCGTCTCCGCCAACCCCACAGGCCCCATGCACATGGGCAACGCCCGGGGGGGCGTCCTGGGGGACACACTGGCCTCTGTGCTGGAAGCCAGCGGGGCGGAGGTGTCCCGGGAGTTCTACGTCAACGATGCCGGACACCAGATCGACAAGTTCGCCCACTCCATTGAGGCCCGGTACCTCCAACTGCTCCCCGGGGGAGAGGCGGTCCCCTTCCCGGAGGACGGCTATCAGGGAGAGGACATCCGGGACCTGGCGAAAGCCTATTATGAGGCCAACGGGAGCCGCCTGGCGGAGGCCGCGCCGGAGGAACGTCAGGCGGAACTGGCCCGGTTCGGGCTGGAACGGAACCTTCCCAAGATGAAAGCGGACCTTCTGCGCTATAAGATCTCCTATGACACCTGGTTCTATGAGTCCAGCCTCCACGAGAGCGGGTATGTGGCCGAGACGGTGAACCTCCTGTCGGAGAAGGGTTGGACCTATGAGAAGGACGGGGCCGTGTGGCTGAAAACGGCGGAGATTCTGGGGGAGAACCTGCGCAAGGCGGGCAAGCGTCCGGCGGACATCGAAAAGCTGGACCTGAAAGACGACGTACTCCGCCGGGCCAACGGGTTCTACACCTATTTCGCCGCCGACATCGCCTATCACCGCAACAAGTTCGCCGTCCGGGGCTTTGACCGGGTCATCAACATCTGGGGGGCGGACCACCACGGCCATGTGGCACGGCTGAAAGGAGCTTTAGACGCCCTGGGCCTGGACGGGTCCGGACGGCTGGAAATCGTGCTGATGCAGCTGGTGAAGCTGCTGCGGGACGGGGAGACTGTGCGCATGAGCAAGCGGACCGGACGGGCCATCAGCCTGTCGGACCTGCTGGACGAGGTGCCGGTGGATGCCGCCCGGTGGTTCTTCAACGCCAAGGCGGACACCCAGATGGAGTTCGATTTGGGCCTGGCGGTGCGGCAGGACGCGGAGAACCCCCTGTACTATGTGCAGTACGCCCACGCCCGGATCTGTTCCCTGCTGCGGCTGCTGCAAGAGGACGGCGCGGCGGTGCCGGACCACGCCGAGGCGTCCCTGCTGCGCCATGAGACGGAGCGGGCCTTAATCAAAGACCTGGCCCGGTTCCCTGACGAGGTGCGCTTCGCCGCCCGGGACCGGGATCCCAGCCACATCAACCGCTATCTTCAGGATTTGGCGGGCAGCTTCCACCGGTTCTACAACGCCTGCCGTATCCGGGGAGAGGAGGCGGCGGTGCAGTCCGCACGGCTGAAACTGGCCGATGACACCCGCCGGGTCCTCCGCAACGGCCTGAAACTCCTGGGGGTGGAGGCCCCGGAGAAGATGGTGAAATAAAAAGGACTTGAATCAAACAGGATGGAGGGGGAACGATGGACACGAATTTGGCCTATGCCCTGGAAGAAAAATCCCTGGACGAGCTTATGGACGGAGAACTGGTGGCCATGTCGCCCCGGCCCGCCACGGCGCATAATATCGTTGCGGGCAATGTGAATTTCCTGCTGGGTTCGTTTTTCCGGAACCGCCGATGCACCCCCTTCGCGGACGGGGAGGATCTGTTCCTCACGGACCGGGACCGCTTTGTCCCCAACGGCATGGTGGTGTGCGATCCGGAGAAAATCCGGTGGAACGGGGTCTACGGCCCGCCGGATCTGGTGATTGAGGTCCTGTCCCCCAGCACCAGAAAGCGGGATCGCACCTATAAAAAGGACGCCTATGAGAAAAGCGGCGTCCGGGAGTACTGGATCCTCAGCCCCATGGAGCGGTCCGTGGAGCAGTACCTGTTGGAGGACGGGAAACTGGTCCTGCACGATGTCATCTCCGGGTATCCGGACTATATGCTGGAAGCCATGACGGAGGAGGAAAAGAGCCGGCTCCGGACCTCCTTCTCCTGCGGCATCTTCCCGGACCTGACAGTCCGGCTGGAGGATGTGTTCTGGCGGCTGGATACCCTTCGATAATCCCCACACTCATCGATACACGCATATCTCTACGCGCAGATTGGAAAGGATGGATGCCCTATGGCTGAAAGCGCAATTCCCCAGCTGACTTTGACCCCGGAGGCGGACGCCTCCGGTACCGCCCAGGCGGCGGTCCAGCCCCCCGCCGCCCCGGAACCCGCCCCGGTCCTGACACCGGCCCCGGTCCTGACACCGGCCCCGGACCCCATGGAGGTCCTGTCCCCGGAGGAGAAACAGGCGGTGGAGGACTTCTCCAAAAAGATCGACATCACCGATGCCAGCCAGGTCCTCCAATACGGCGCCGCCGCCCAGAAAAAGGTGGCGGAGTTCTCCGAAAACGCCCTGTCCTCCGTGCGCAACAAGGACTTGGGGGAGATCGGCCAGTCCCTCAGCTCCCTGGTGGCGTCCATCGACAACTTCGGCGCGGAACCGGAGAAAAAGGGGGCCTTTAAGGGCCTGTTCAAGAAAACCGAGGACCGGGTCCAGGTCATGAAGGCCCAATACTCCAAAGTGGAGGACAGCGTGGACCAGATCAGCCGCCAGCTCCAAAACCACCAGATCGCGCTCTTAAAAGACGTGGCGATGCTGGATCAGATGTACGAGAACAACCTGCAATATTACAAAGAACTGACCATGTACATTCTGGCGGGGAAGAAGCGCTTAGAGGATGTGCGGGCCACGGATTTGGAAGTCTTGCGGTCCAAGGCGGAGCAGACTGGGGCCCCGGAGGACGCCCAGCGGTACAACGATCTGGTGCAGATGTGCGAGCGGTTCGAGAAAAAACTCCACGACCTGGAACTGACCCGCACGGTGTCCCTGCAAATGGGACCCCAGATCCGGCTGCTGCAAAACAACGACACCCAGCTGGCGGAGAAGATCCAGTCCTCCCGGATGAACACCATCCCTCTGTGGAAAAACCAGATGGTGCTGTCCCTGGGACTGGAACACAGCCGTCAGGCCACCGCCGCCCAGAACGCCGTGACGGAGATGACGAACCAGCTGCTGCGCAAGAACGCGGATATGCTCAAAATGGGCACCATCGCCACGGCGAAAGAGGCGGAGCGGGGGATCGTGGACATTGAGACCCTTCAGCACACCAACCAGCAGCTGATCTCCACCTTGGACGAAGTCCTGACCATCCAGCGGGAGGGGGCCGCAAAGCGGAAGGCCGCAGAAGAAGAACTCAACCGCATTGAGGGAGAACTGCGCCGGAAGCTCATGGAACTGCACGGATAAAAACGCGAAAAACCGCCCGCCTGTTCCGCCCCGCTCCCGTTTCCGAGTGCGGGAGAACCATAACAGGCGGGCGGCGGCCGTTCTCCGCAAAAGATGTCACATAATATCTGTCGGAAGCGCGGACATTTTCTGATAGACAGCCCGTTCCGCGCCGGAATATTTTTTTGCGATTTCCGAAAAATCTATGGACAGGGAACGAAACATTTGCGACAGGGCATCGCAGTTCCTTACGCATTCCCGTGCGAAGTCTATAGCTTCCTCCATTCCCGGGCCGTCTACGGAGCGGCTTAACCGCAAGAGCAGATCACGGGCCTGATCTGTACTCTCTTGCAAATTTCCTGAAATCGTGGTCATGTTCTTGCATAGATTTCTCAACTCATCTGAGGTTACACGAATGGAATACTCCATCACTTTCCCTCCATTCCCTGAATCATCCGATCCGCCTGTTCC
The DNA here is from genome assembly GCA_905234565.1 of uncultured Oscillibacter sp. Taxonomy (GTDB): domain Bacteria; phylum Bacillota; class Clostridia; order Oscillospirales; family Oscillospiraceae; genus Oscillibacter. Next base: position 18,659 of record CAJOHW010000019.1, read on the forward strand.
GTAATAGAATAGTAGCTTTTCCCGTCCGTTGTGGAATAGTGGTATACCAGGAGGCGTTTGTTCATCAGCTTTTTCAGGCTGTCCGGCAGTGTGTCAGAAAGGGGGATGCCGCTTGCGATTCGGCCCTCTTCTGTCATGGCATAGGGGGTCTTTTGATCTCTGGACAGGAATTGCAGCACCGCCTGTTCCTCCGGCGTCAATTTGCTTGTCTCCAACAGCGCCTTGGTATACCTGGCGTCAATGCAAGCGCGGAGTTTCAGGCGAAACACCTCAAAGTCAGAGGGACTGTCTGTCTTATAGTAGAGGATATTCCTGTGACGGATATCAAACGGAATGGGGGTGGTCCGTTCATCCGAACACATCAAAATCACAGGTTTTGACTTTGCCAAGGCATACCCCAGCTCAAACCAAATGTTCGGGCGGTCTGTGGTGATCTCCGCCGCCACCAGACTGGCCTCCGACAGATTCCGCTCAATGGCGCTGATGGGCACGTCCGCCTGATAATCCTCGTCCACTCGATACGCCGCAAGGCCCTCGGACTCTATGGCGGGCCGGAGGATTTCCCGATACCGCTGATCGAATTTCCCGCCGTCATAGGGTTGTATCACAAAACAGAAGTCCCGCATCGCTCTCACCCATTTCGTATTGTACCGCACTTTTCATGGTCTGTAAAGCCTTTTCTGCCTGGATCTCCGGAGTACGGCATCCTTTGTGAGATACCAAAAACAGAGGAACCGCTGAGATCTTACGATTCAGCGGTTCCTCTGGCACGCCGTGAGGGATTCGAACCCCCGGCCTTCTGGTCCGTAGCCAGACGCTCTATCCAGCTGAGCTAACGGCGCTCAACATCCTTGAGTATACCACACCCCGTCAGGGATTGCAAGTCTTTTTTCAATTTTCCCCGCCCCCCTTGACGCCGGGGCGGAGATATGGTATGGTGGCAGTGCCGGAGAGGACATATACTCGTGAACGATAGGATTTGCCATTCGCTGCCGTGCCAGTGATCGATACTCGTGAACGATAAGATTTGCCATTCGCTGCCGTGCCAGTGACTTAAAATATGGCAAATGTGAAAGAGCGCGAGTAAAAATGCGGCAAATGTGAAAGAGCGCGAGTATAAAGGTCCGGCGAAAAGGAGAATGTTTTTTGAGAACGACACGTAACGCAATGGAGATTGCGGCATAACCGGGAGGTTTGCCGGAATCCCGCCAGCCTCCCGAAAAGTTTCCATCGCGCTCTTTAAGATTTGCCACATTTCAGGCCGTTGACACGGCAACGAACGGCAAATCTTATCATACATGAGCAGAGATTTACTTTTAGGAGGTATCCCCGTGAATCGGGAAAACAGGAAGAAATCCTTGGAAAAGGGGTACTATCGGACCCACCCCTGTCAGGAATCCTTTGTGTGCAAGGTCTGCGGCAGGCCCGTGTCCCCCGCCGGGGCGGGCAGCCAGCACCGAAACCACTGTCCCTACTGCCTTGCCAGCCAGCATTTGGACATGGAGCCTGGGGACCGGGCGGCGGACTGCGGCGGCGTCATGGACCCTATCGCCGTGTGGGTGCGGAAAAACGGGGAGTGGGCCCTCCTCCACCGCTGCCGGATTTGCGGCGCCATCTCATCCAACCGGGTGGCGGCGGACGACAACCCCATGAAACTCATGTCCATTGCTATGAAGCCCGTGGCCTCGCCCCCCTTCCCCTTGGAGCGGATTGAGGAGATGACCGCCCTCATGGGCGGAAGCGGGGAACTGAAGTGGTGACAAATACAAAGCGCACAGCGCCGGGAACCGGGGATCGGTTCCCGGCCTTATGTTTCGGGCGAGAAAATTTCATTTTTCTGTGTACAAACGGGAAAACCTGTGCTATACTATGGGAAATAAGGTATCCGCTCAGGGCGGAGCCGTCTGTTTTGTTCACGTATTTTCCCGCGGACTGGACTGCCGCGGTTAAATAAAACGGCTGGATCCCTGCCGGGACAGAGGCGTTACCGATCCCCCACGGCGAAACGGGGCCGCGGGGGAGAAGGGGCGTTTTGCGCTTTTGCCCGCCTTTCCCCGGAAACGGACCGCCAAACTTGATTTTTGCGAGAAAAAAGGAGTATTTTCGAACCTATGGCGGAAAAACTGAAAATTATCCCCCTTGGCGGTCTGGACGAGATCGGCAAGAACATGACCGTTTACGAGTACGGCGGGGAGATCATCGTGGTGGACTGCGGTATGGCCTTTCCGGAGGACGGGATGTACGGCATCGACAGCGTGATCCCGGATGTGACGTACCTGGTGAAGAACCGGGCCCGGATCCGGGGGCTGTTCATCACCCACGGCCACGAGGACCACATCGGCGCCATCCCCCACGTACTCAAACAGGTGAACCTGCCCATCTACTGTACCCGGTTCACCGCCGGCCTCATCAACTTGAAGCTGGAAGAACACGATCTGGTCCGGTCTACGAAGGTCATCACCGTGGAGGCGGGGCAGAGTATCCGGGCGGGGAAGTTCATGGTGGAGTTCCTCCACGTGAACCACTCCATCGCCGACTCTGTGGCCTTTGCCATCCATATGAAAATGGGCACCGTAATCCACACCGGGGACTTCAAAATCGACCCCACGCCCATTGACGGGGAAGTCATCGATCTGGCCCGGCTGGGAGAACTGGGGAAGGAGGGAGTACTGTGCCTGTGCGCCGACTCCACCAACGTGGAGCGCCCGGGGTACACCATGAGCGAGCGCATGGTGGGGGCCACCTTTGCCCGGCAGTTCCAGGGCTGTGAGGAGCGGATCATTGTCACCACCTTCGCCTCCAACGTCCACCGGATCCAGCAGGTGCTGGACGCCGCCGCCGCCTGTGGGCGGAAAGTGGCGGTGACGGGCCGGTCCATGGAGAACATCATGCGGGTGTCCACGGAACTGGGGTACATGAAGGTCCCCCGGAACACCCTGACGGATCTCAACCGTTTGAAAGCCCTGCCCCCGGACAAACAGGTCATTGTCACCACCGGCTCCCAGGGGGAGGAGATGAGCGCCCTGTACCGCATGGCCTTCTCCACCCACAAGCAGGTGGAACTGGGCCCCGGGGACAAAGTCATTATCTCCGCCTCCGCCATCCCCGGCAACGAGGTGACGGTGGGGCGGGTCATCAACGAACTGTTCCGCAAGGGCGTCAAGGTGGTCTATAACAAGGCGGATATGCTCCATGTCTCCGGCCACGCCTGCCAGGAGGAACTGAAGATCATCCACGCCCTGACGAAGCCCCGTTTCTTCGTCCCCCTCCACGGGGAACAGCGGATGCTGCAAATCCACTGCGCCCTGGCCCAGGAGATGGGCATGGACCGCAGCCATGTGGCCCTGTCCGAAAACGGCACCCCCATTGAGATCACCCACAAGACCATCAAACTGGGCACTCCCGTGCCCTCCGGGGAGATCTATGTGGACGGCTCCGGCGTAGGCGACGTGGGGGCCGTGGTCATGCGGGACCGCAAGCGTCTGGCGGAGGACGGCATGGTGGTGGTGGTCCTGCCCATCGCCTCCCGGGACGGGGCCCTGCTGACCCCGCCGGAGATCATCACCCGGGGGTTCATCTACGTGAAAGAGTCCGGGGATCTGATGCACGAATTACAGTCCGTGGCCCTGGAAGCGGCGGAGGCCGCGGTCCGGCGGCGTCCCCGGGACGACGGGGAACTGCGGGGGGCCGTCAAGGCGGCAGTGGGCAGTTACCTGTATAAAAATACCCGCCGCAGTCCCATGGTACTCCCGGTGGTGACGCGGCTGTGAAACATTTTGCGTGAGCGGTTGGACGGCCTCACCCGCCCCCCGCAGGGGGCGGGTGAGGCCGATTTTTCACCAACCGCAAGGGAAAAAACAAAACTGAAAAGGGGGAAAGCTCCTTGCATTACGGACGAATCTATAATTTCTCCGCCGGACCCGCCATGATGCCGGAACCGGTGCTGGAGGAGATCGCGGCGGAGGTGCTGAACTACCATGGCAGCGGCATGAGCGTCATGGAGATGAGCCACCGCTCGGCGGTGTTCCAGGAGATCCGGGACCAGGCGGAGGCGGACCTGCGTAAACTGATGGGGATCCCGGCCCATTACAAGGTCCTCTTTATCCAGGGCGGCGGCACGGTGCAGTTCGCCATGGTGCCTATGAACCTGATGAAAACCGGGGCGGCGTATCTGGAAACCGGGGCCTGGTCCAAAAAGGCCCTGGCGGAGGCGAAACGCTACGGCACCGTCACCGTGGCCGCGTCCTCTCAGGACCGGAACTTCTCCTATCTGCCCGACTGCTCCCATCTCACCCTTCCCCCGGAGGCGGATTACCTGTACCTCTGCGAAAACGAGACGATTCACGGCACCACCTTCTGGACCCTGCCGGATGCCCAGGGACGGCCCATTGTCAGCGACCAGTCCTCCATGTTCCTCTCCCGGCCCTGTGACGTGGAGCGCTACGGCCTGATTTGGGCGGGAGTGCAGAAGAACGTAGGCCCCGCCGGCATGACCGTGGTGATTATCCGGGAGGATCTGATCCGGCGGGATTTGGACGAACATATTCCGGCCTATCTGCGCTATCACACCCACGCGGACCACGAATCCATGTACAACACGCCCAACTGCTGGTCCATTTACTGCTGCGGCAAGGTGTTCCGGTATCTGCTTAACCAAGGCGGACTGGAAGAAATGGCCCGGCGCAATCAGGAGAAAGCAAAAATCCTTTACGATTTCCTGGACGCCAGCCGCTTCTTCCGCTGTCCCGTGGCCCCGGCGGACCGTTCCCTCATGAACGTGCCCTTTGTGACCCCCAGTCCCGAGGAGGACGCCAAAGCCGCCGCCGCCGCCAAGGCCGCCGGGTTCGACAACCTGAAAGGCCACAAGAGTGTGGGGGGCCTCCGGGCGTCCATCTACAACGCCATGCCCAAGGCAGGGGTAGAGGCCCTGGTGCGGTTTTTGGACAGGTATGAGAGAGAACATGGGTAAAAGAGGGATTTTGTTTTCAGAAAGGAATTGCCTATGAATCACAACATTACCAGTATCAGTATTCCTATGGACGCGGATGTGAGCGCCCAGGCTGAGGCGATGTTCCATGAGCTTGGCTTGAATTTGGCTACCGCCTGCAACATTTTTATCCGCCAGTCTCTCCGGCAGGGCGGGATTCCCTTCCCGGTCAATCTGGACGGTCCGAATGAGGAAACCATTGACGCAATGCTGGAAGCGGAGAGGATTGCGAAAGACCCCTCTGTCAAGGGGTATACGGACTTTCAGGAATTATTTACGGATTTAGAAGCATGACGAAATATATTGTTAAGACAACTTCATAATTCAAAAGAGATTACAAAGCGGCGGCAAAACGGGGACTGGAAATGTCCCTTCTTCAAGATGCCATCCGTATGCTGTCTATGGGAGAACCTTTACCGGAATCATACAGGGACCACGTTCTTCTTGGACGCTGGGCAGGGTATCGGGAATGCCACATCCAACCCGACTGGCTTTTGATCTACCGCATAGATGAAAATGTCCTGGTGCTGACGCTTTCCCGAACCGGAAGTCACAGCGATCTCTTTTGATAACCCAAAAGCGCGCCTCACAGAACACTCCTGTGAAGCGCGCTTTTGTGGTCATTCCCTGTCTGAACGGCTGGCGCAGGATTGACCCCTCCCGGAGATTCGGGAGGGGGGCTTTTTGCCCCTCACCGCTCAAAGTTCCCTCCGAACTGGTACAGGTCGCATTTCAGCATTCCGTTGTACAGTTTCCGTTTTTTCGCCGCCTTCCGGCCAAAATGCCGCTCAAACTGCTCGTGGGACGACAGCACCAGCACCCGCCACTGACGCGGCAGGGTCCGCAGCGCCTCGCCAAAGGCGTGGTACAGCGCCTCCGCCTCCTGTTTTTCCAGCATCCGCTCCCCGTAGGGGGGATTCGTCACCAGCTGGCCGTATGGGCTGTCCCGGTGGAACGCCGCCGCGTCCGCCACTTCAAAGCGCACGCAGTCCTCTACCCCGGCAAGCTCCGCGTTGTGACGGGCCAGGTCCACCGCCTCCGGACGGATGTCCCCGCCCCAGATGTCGTATGTTCCGTGGTACTCATGGTCCATGGCCTCCTCCGCCCCGTCCAGCCACGCCTTGGGGGGCACCAGCTTCCACTGCTGGGCGGCAAAGCGGCGGTCCAGGCCCGGGGCCCGGTTTTTGGCGATGAGAGCCGCCTCAATGGGGATGGTGCCGGAACCGCAGAAGGGATCGCAGAAGGGGTCCTTTCCCCGGTACCGGGACAGCAGCACCAGCGCCGCCGCCAAGGTCTCCCGCAGCGGCGCGCCGCTGTTCTGGGCCCGGTAGCCCCGCTTGTACAGGCCCTCTCCCGTGGTGTCCAGGTACACGGAGGCCGTGTCCTTGTGAATGAGAAAGCGGATTTGGTATCGGCTTCCCGTCTCCGGCAGGGTTTCGCACCCGTAGGCCTCCCCCAAACGGGACGCCGCCGCCTTCTTCACAATGGCCTGACAGGCGGGCACGGAGTGGAGTTGGGATGACAGGGAGTAGCCCTTCACAGGGAACTCCCCATCCCGGGGAATGTAGTCCTGCCAGGGCACGGCCCGGACCCCCTGGAACAACGCCTCAAAGTCCGGCGCCGGGAACCGGGCCAGTTCCACCAGCACCCGGGCCCCGCACCGCAGGTTCAGATTCAGCCGGGGGATGTCGGACACGGTCCCCGCACAGCGGACCCGGCCGTTCTCCGCCTGGACCGCCTCCATGTGAAGCCGCCGCAGTTCCTCCGCCACCAGCCCTTCCAGGCCCAGGAGGCAGGGTATGGTAAAGGTCATAGGCGGTTCACCTCGTACATCTCCTCAAAGGAGCGGACATAGTAGTCCGACAGCCTTTGGATCTCCTCCTGGTCCTGGGGGAACACCGCCTCCCGCACCCCCGCGATCCGGAACCCTGCCGCCTTCGCTACCCGGATGGCGGGCAGGGAGTCCTCAAAGAGCACCGTGGTCTCCTGACGGGTCCGGAGCCGGGCCATGGCCCGGAAGAAGATCTCCGCGCTCTCATGCTTCCGGCTGCCCACTTCGGCGCAGGTCAGCATTCCCCGGAAGCAGGATTCCAGCCCCGTGTGCCGCAATGCCGCCTCCGCCAGGGGACGGTCTGTGTTGGTGGCGATGTACATCTCCACCCCTTCCAGCTTCAGCAGGGACAAAAACTTCTCCACCCCGGGCTTCGGCGTCACATGGTTGGTATAGAAGTCCGTGATCCGATCTTCCAGCATACCGGCCAGTTCCTCCGGGGTCTGGGAGAAGCCGTAGGCGTCCTTATAATAGGCCGCCCCGTCCAGCAGGGTCTCCGGGTGCACGTCCTCCCAGAACCGCTCCCGGGGAGTGAACCCCTGGGAGCGGAGAAAGTCCTCTCCCAAGTGGTACCACATCCCCATGGAGTTGAGAAGGGTCCCGTCCATATCAAAAATCGCGCCTTGCAGTCTCATGGCAGATTTCCGCTCAGCACAGTTTCGCCCCGGCGGGAATGGCGTCGTCCAGGATCACCAGGTGCAGTTTCTCCTGGCCCTGTTCCTTGTGGACGGCGGAGAGCAGCATTCCGTTGCTCTCCAGGCCCATCATCTTCCGGGGGGGCAGGTTCACAATGGCGCACAGGGTCTTGCCGATCAGGTCCTCCGGCTCATAGAAGGCGTGGATGCCGGAGAGGATCTGACGGTCCGTGCCGGTGCCGTCATCCAGCGTAAAGCGCAGGAGCTTTGCGCTCTTTTTCACCGCCTCACAGGCCTTCACCTTCACCACCCGGAAGTCGGACTTGCAGAAGGTGTCGAAATCCACCGCTTCCTCCGCCTGGGGTTCCAGTTCGATGGCGGGCAGTTCCGCCCGTTTGGCGGCCTCCGCCGCGGCGGACAGGGCGTCCAGGGCCTTGTCCATGTCCACCCGGGGGAACAGGTTCTCTCCCTTTACCACCTTCGCGCTCTCCGGCAGGGAGCCCCACGCGGCGGCGGAAGCCCAGGTCCGGCAGGCCGGATCCGCGCCGATCTGGTCCAGGAGTTTTTCACAGGAGCCGGGCATAAAGGGGGACAGGAGAATCCCGCAGATCCGCAGGGTTTCCAGCAGATTGTAGAGTACATGGGCGAGGCGCGGCCCATTGGCGTCCAGATCCTTTGCCAGGGTCCAGGGGGCGTTCTCGTCGATATACTTGTTGGCCCGCTGGATCACTTGAAATACCTCCGCCAGGGCCTCATGGGGGGCGAAACGGTCCATACGGGCCTCGCAGCGGTCCCGGAGGGTTTTGGCCAGGCCAGACAGCTGTTCGTCCACAGCCTCCGGCGTCTCCCAGACGGAGGACCCGGCGGGGAGAGAACCGCCAAAGTACTTGTTCACCATGGCGGTGGTCCGGGACAGCAGGTTTCCTAAGTCGTTGGCCAGGTCCGTGTTGATGGTCTGGATCAGCAGTTCATTGGAGAAACTGCCATCGGAGCCGAAGGGGAAGGTCCGCAACAGGAAGAACCGCAGGGCGTCCACGCCGAACTGTTCCGCCAGGAGATACGGATCCACCACATTGCCCTTGGACTTGGACATCTTCCCCCCGTCCAGCAGGAGCCAGCCGTGGCCAAAGACGTGTTTGGGCAGGGGTTCCCCCAAACTCATGAGCATGGCGGGCCAGATGATGGAGTGGAAGCGGACAATCTCCTTGCCCACGATGTTCACCGTCTCCACCTGGTCCGTGTCGGCCCAGAACTTCTCATAGTCCTGATAGGCGTCGTTCTCAAAGCCCAGGGCGGTGATATAGTTGGTCAGGGCGTCCAGCCACACGTAGACCACGTGTTTCTCGTCAAAGTCCACGGGGATGCCCCAGGAGAAGCTGGTCCGGGAGACGCACAGGTCCTCCAGGCCCGGATCCAGGAAATTTTTCACCATCTCGTTGACCCGGCTCCGGGGCTGTAAGAAGTCCGTGTTTTCCAGCAGGTCCCGGACCCGGCCGGCGTATTTCCCCAGGCGGAAGAAGTAGGCCTCCTCCTCCGCGTCGGTCACAGGCCGCCCGCAGTCGGGACAGCAGCCGTCTTTGAGCTGGCTCTCCGTCCAGAAGGACTCGCAGGGGGTGCAGTACTTTCCCCGGTACACGCCCTTGTAGATGTCCCCCTTGTCGTACATCCGCCGGAAAATCCGCTGGACCGCTTTCACGTGGTAGTCGTCGGTGGTGCGGATAAAGCGGTCGTTGGAGATGTTCATCAGCCTCCACAGGTCCAGGACCCCCCGGGGGCCCTCCACGATCCGGTCCACGAACTCCTTGGGCGTGGTGCCCGCCTCTTTGGCCCGGGTTTCGATTTTCTGGCCGTGTTCATCGGTGCCCGTGAGGAACATGGTCTCATCGCCCTTGAGGCGGTGGTACCGGGCCAGGGCGTCAGTGGCCACAGTGCAGTAGGTGTGGCCGATGTGGAGTTTGTCGGAGGGGTAGTAGATGGGGGTGGTGATATAAAAGCGCTTGTTCATGAATGGTTCTCCTTTCGCGGCGGCTCCGCATGAAAGAGCGCCGCTGTCATGGTTCCTGGGGGTATTATAGCGGCACGGCGGGAAAATAGCAATCCTGTTTGCGAAAAAAGGCGGAATCCCATAGGGATTCCGCCTTAGAGGCCTTGACTTTTCAGATGCTTTGGATGATCATTCCTTCTGAGAAGACAATACCCGGAACAGTTCTTGATCTGCGGGAACCGCATTGGCTTCATCACGCGATACTGGAAAAGCCCGAAAGTTCATAAGCTGTTGATTCAATTTCTGGTTTTCCTGGC
>CAJOHW010000020.1 GCA_905234565.1 uncultured Oscillibacter sp.
CCAGCAGACGGTCCGCCAGGGTGGACTTGCCGTGGTCAATATGGGCGATGATGGAGAAGTTGCGGATGTGGGATTGGTTGGTCATAGGTGATGCCTCCATTTATTATGCAGATATTTTATTAAGCAATATTGCTTTTCATATAATACACAAAACCATCAGAACATATTATTGTTCTGATGGCCTGTCTCAGAAAACGTGTTCAAAGAAAAGTTAACCTTTATCCTCCATAATTATTTCCCCCTCATGCAACGGAACGACTTTTTTCTCATCCGTACCCCACGAAAGCTGATAGCGATAGCCGTAAATTGGAAACTTTATTTCAACACAGATCCGTTCTTCCTCAGGATAATAGGTAATCACATTACCTTCACGGGAATATTTATCTTCAATAATAGAAAATGCGCCCGCGCAAGTATCATACGTTGAGAAACGCACTTTTTCAAGATTGAATTTCGATCCATTGGCTAATACTACGTTAAAAATCAGGGTGTCTGTACGCTCTGTAATATCGGCACTACAAAAAGGAAAGGCTTCACCAAACGGATCCTTTAAGTCACAGATAACAACATCTATGTTTCGCTTTTCGCCTTTGGGTGCATCGTCAAATGATACTTTATAAAAATTCCAGGACAGATCTTGCCCAACTGTAATAGCATGGCAGCATGAGGAAGTGCATTGAACATGAAAACCGTTTGAAGGGCGCGGGCCAGACCATCGAAACCAGCCAGTGTATTCGTTTAATCCATAAAAGTTTGAGACAAGTTGGACTTTTCTCTCATATCGGCATTCATTATTTGGGAGATATGTATAAATTATTTCTTTGCGATCCAAATAAAAACTGCGATTGGGACTTCCGAAATAGTGGCTGATATATTTATAGATAAAAGTCCAACGACGTTTGTCCGAATAGAGAGCAAGAAATGATATCCAAATTAGAAAAAGTATGACACTTAGAACAAACCAAGGCGTAATAATAATTTGCTGCTGTGAAATAGATTTATAAATTGAGATAATCCCATTGATAATTGCTATTATTGAGGCAAGTATACTGATTATCTTCTCCATCTTAATCACCCATCTCTCTTGCGCAGCGGTTCCTTTCTATGGATATGTTGAGTCTCAATAGTACACTATGATACAGTATACTTGATGAACTGTGTGTTGTCAAGAGGCGAGATTTTAGAACAAATATTCCCCCTCCCTCTCAAAACAGCCCCGCCTGGCCGGGCAGCACGTCGCTGTCGGTATGGCGGAGCTGGCGGAGGTTTTCCCGGCGGAGGCGGTCACACACGGCGATTTTTTCCAGCAGATCCCGCACCGCCCCTTCCAACGGGGTAGTCCACCCGTCCCCGGGCAAGCAGTTCCTCCACCCCGGACCGATTGGACTCCTGCCACACGGCAAGGGCCGCGCCGCCGTAGGCCCGCGTCATCTTCATACAGGGCACGTCGGACAGTCCGTCCCCGATGTAGACCATATTGGGGAAGGGCACCCGCTTGCTGTCGTCGGGCATGGAGTCGTTCAGGGCCCGGTCGTCGGACACATCCAAAACGCCCTTGTTGATCCGGTAGACGAACTGGGTCTTGTTGGTATAGTTTACCGCCAAACTGGGCCACACCGGGCGTCCGGCGGCGTCATAGCAGAACTCGCTGGCGTAGATCTCCGTAAAGGCATGGCTGATGCCGGAGCCCTCGATGATCTCCCGCAGTCCGGAGGAGATGACATAGTGTTCCACCCGCAGCCCCAGGGCGTCCCCGAAGGCGTTGACCCGGGAGAACCAGGAGGATACCCCGGGGAAGAACACAATATCCCGGCCCTTCTCCACCAGTTCCTGGCGGGTGAAGGGCCGCCCCGCCGCCTGGGACTCCCGGATCATGGCGTACATATAGGCCAGTACGCCGTCCATGCGGTGTTCCCGGGCGAAGCGGTTGGCCTTATTCCAGAAATCCGCCGGGGTCAGGCCCAGGCTGGGGATAAAAGCATAGTTCTCCATATCCGTGGTGCACAGGGTCTTGTCAAAATCGTACAGCAGTGCCGCCACAGGCCGCCTGTCCTCCATGGATGCCCGCCTCCTGTCGTCTCTATGAACGCGATCCCCGCCCCTTGCAGGGCGGGGACTCCGTTTCTTGACAGCCTTTCCCTTGGCGTGATTGGGATGTACGCTGAGATGTACGCTCTTACGCCTCCTCCGGGGCTTCCGGCTCCGGTTCCGGTTCGGGCACTTCCACCTGCATCTGGGGCAGGGATTCCAGGAACTTCAGCTCCCGGGCGCACAGTTCCCGTCCGGCGGCGATGAACTGGGCCATTTCCTGTCGGCCCTGGCGCATCCGCTCTTCCAGTTCCAGCACTTCCTTCTTGGCGGCGCCCGCCCGGGCCAGGGCCTCATCCCCGGCGTTGGCCAGGATCTCGTCCCGGCGGGCCTCCGCCTCCTGGACGATGGTATCCGCCATGCGCTGGGCGGTCAGGAGGGTGGCCCGCATGGACTCCTCCGTGGCCCGGTACTCCTCCACCTTCTCCACCATGACCTTGATCTTGGCCTTGAGGGCGGCGTTTTCCTTGTAGAGCGCGGTGTAATCGTCGGTCAGTTCGTCCAGAAACTCGTCCACCATGGCCATATTGTAGCCGTTAAATGCCGCTTTGGTAAAGGCATGGGTGGAAACCTCCTGCGGTGTCAGCATGACGCGATCTTCCTCTCTTTTCTCAGAATAAGATTTTGCGGTGGGTCAAAGATGGACTGCGTATCCCCCACGGGGGGGAGGGTTCAAAAGTAAAGGCCGTTGCTCTCCAGCTCGTCGATGAGATCGCCTTCGATGTCCACGTGATAGGGGGTGATGAGGTAGGTATTCACGGCGATCTTCTTGATCTTCCCCTCTCCCGCGTAGGCAACGCCCGAGAGGAAGTCCACCAGACGGCGGGCCTCGTCCTTATCCGTGGACTCTAAGTTCAGCACCACGGTCTGCTTATCCTTCAGGTGGTCGGCGATATCGGCGGCGTTCTTCTCAAACCGGTCCGGCTTCACCAGCACCACCCGCAGCGATGTGGTGGCGTGGATGCTCACCACCTTGCCCCGCCGATCCTCCACCCGGGGGCGGTCAAAGGTCTCCTTGGGATGGACCTCCTCCTCGTACTCCTCTTCCGGGGCGTCGTCCTCGTCGGCATAGGGGTGGGTCAATTTTTTCAGCTCGTCAAAGATACTCACAGGCGCACTCCTCCTTCTTTACGTGTCATAATGGCGCGCACCGAAGATGGAGGACCCCACCCGGACCATGGTCGCGCCGGCACGAACGGCGTCCTCAAAGTCGCCGCTCATGCCCATGGAGAGATAGATGAGGCTATTATGAAACAAATTTCCCGCCATGTCAACATAAAGTGTGCGGACTTTGTCAAAATAGCGGCGGGTTTCGGCGGGGGAGGCGTCGGCGGGAGGGATGGCCATGAGTCCCAGAACCCGCACATGGGGCAGGGACAGGGCCAGTTCTCCGGCGGCGGGGAGCAGTTCCGGCGCGAAACCGCTCTTTGCCGTCTCCCCGGCGATGTTCACTTCCAGCAGCACGTCCTGGACCAGGTTTAGGCTCTCAGCGGCCTTGTCAATGTCCCGCAGCAGGGCCTCGGACCCGGCGGACTGGATCAAGGACACCTGTCCCACGACTTTATGGACCTTGTTGCGCTGAAGATGGCCGATGAAGTGCAGGGGCACGCCGTCATAGGCGTGTTCCGCCTGCTTTTTCACCATCTCCTGGACCCGGTTTTCTCCCAAAGCGTCGATTCCGGCGGCGGCGGCCTCCCGGCAGGCGGCGGCGTCGTTCATCTTGCTGGCCCCCACCAGCGCAATGTCCCGGCCGGACCGTCCGGACTCCCGGGCGGCGGCGTCGATTTGCTCCCGGATCCGCGCAATGTTTTCCGCGATTGGCATATGGTTTCTCTCCTCGTTGGTTTCTTATCTCTGGATCTTTCCGTTCACGGGGATCCCCTATCCGGCGGCGGGGACCACTTTGCCGTCGTAGAGGTTCTCCGCCTGGACGATGACCTCGTCTCCCACCCGCAGGCGCAGTTCCTCCCGCACCGGGGCGGAGGCCACCAGCAAAAAAGTCTCCCCGGTGTACAGCACCTCCACGGGCTTAAACCGGGCCTCTGTGCCCACCACGCAGTACAGTCCCGGGGACTGGGGGGCCAGGGGGGGAACTTCCGCCTGAATATCCTGGGCGCTGGACGCCTCCGGCGCTTCCTCCATCGTATCGGAGGCGGTCTTGTCCTCTTTCGCCAGGAGCCGCAGGGCCTCCCGGGGGACCCGCAGTCCCTCCACGGTGCCGAAGATCACCTGGGCCTTCTGGCGGCGCAGAAGGGTGACTTCCGGGAGATACCGGTCGGACCGGAACACGGCCAGGACCCTGCCTCCCTCCGGGGCGCTGGCGGATTGGAGGGTGACGGGATAGTCCCGGGCGGTGCCGCTTTTGGCGAAACGCAGCTGGATCGCTGCCCCGGCGTCAGATCGGCGGCGGACCTCTTTCAGCTCCGCCGTGGACAGGCTGGCGGCATAGTACCAGCTGTCCCCCAGCACCAGTTTCCCCAGGGCGGACCCGGCGGGCTCGTCCGATTCCAGGGCGGAAAGCTCCGACAGGGTCAGGGTATCCAGTTTCTCCGGCGTCAAAGTGTCCTCATACCCGTCCGCCACGGCGGAGTACAGCCCCGACACCGGGGCGGTGATGCTCCGCACCACCTGGGCGGACTGGCTCTCCAACAGGGCGATCCGGGCCTCTAAGACGGCGATCTCCTCGTTGAGGCTGCCGGGATCCGTGTGGGTATAGTCCCGTTTGAGCACCAGGGACCGGAGGGCGTCCCCCTGGTCCTCCGCCCGGTCCAGGCGGTTTTCCTCTAAGGCGGAGCGGTAGCGCAGGAGGCTGTCAAAAATCTGGGTGTCCAGCCGGGCGGCGCTCTCCACGCCCAGGGCGGTGTCCCGGGCATAGCGGAGCTGTTCCAGCCGTGCGGAGAGGGCGTCCAATTCCGTGCGCATATCCAAGGACGCCTGGTCCTGGTACACCACGGCCACCACGCCGCCCCGGCTGACCCGCTCCCCCTCGCTTCTGCGCAGGCGCAGAAAGGGGCTCTCCTCCCCGGACAATGCCCGCTCGTCCCGGATCACCACGCCGGACACCTCGAAGCCCTCCTCCACGGCATACGCGTAGGCCAGGGTGGTGGAGAAGGGATCGGAGAAGTAGCGGTAGGCCTGGACGGCGAAATAGGCCAGGATCATCAGCGTCAGCACCGCCATCAGCAGCCGCGTCCCCAGGTCGTGTCGGTTCATAGGGTTCTTGCCTCCCGGGATTGGATGTAGGGTTTCACGTAAGGTGCGCTCAGGGAACAGGAGGGTGTTCCTCGGACAGGTCCACCGGCCGGGTGGGGGCGATGGTGGAGATGGCGTGCTTGTAGATCATCTGCTGGCGTCCCTCGCTCTCCAACACCACGGCGAAGGCGTCGAACCCGGTGATGACCCCCCGCATCTGGAACCCGTTCATCAAAAACATGGTGACGGGCACATGGTCCCTCCGGGCCCGGAGGAGGAAGAGCTCCTGTAAGTTGGTCTTGTTCTGCATGGTTGTCCACTCCTTTTTCTGTGTTTTGGAACCGCTGGGCATCTATACACGCGGCCGGAAAAGACTCTCTTAACGCCTAAAAAAGATTTCGGCGTCTCGGGGGCCTCTCCGCCCGAGGGTATCCAAGGCGCGCCGCAAGGACCCTGGCCCCGTACGGCGCTGTCCGGTCCGGCTCCAAAAGCGGACGGGATTCACTTCTTTTCGCCCGCCTGCCTTTAGCATACGCCGGAACCGGTGAGGATGTTGGTCGAAATTTGTAGGGCGGTTGGAAAATCCTGGACATCCTCCCACACCAGCCAGTGAATGGCGGGATTCCGGCGGAACCAGGACATCTGCCGTTTGGCGAACTGTCCCGTGCGGAGCTTCACCTCCGCCATGCCCTCCGCCAGGGACCGCTGCCCGTCCAGCACAGGCAGCAGCTCTTTGTAGCCAATGGCCTGAAAGGCGGTGGCGTTCCGGGGGACGGAGGCAGCCAAAGCCCGGACTTCCTCCAGCAGTCCCGCCTCCGCCATGGCATCCGCCCGGGCGGAGATACGGCGGCGCAGTTCCCCCCGGTCCCGGAAGGTAAGCCCCAGCCACGTGGCCTCATACCGGGGAGGACGGCGGCGCTCCTCCGCGTTCAGGGCGCTCAAAGGCTGTCCCGTCTCCCGCCAGACCTCCAAGGCCCGGAGGATCCGCTTGGTGTCCGACGGGTGCAGCCGGGCCGCCGACGCCGGATCCACCCGGGACAGTTCCGCCAAAAGCGGCTCTACGCCCTCCGCCGCCAGCTGTCCTTCCAGTTCCTTCCGCACGGCACCTCCGGCCTGTCCCGGCGGGAACACGGTGCCCCTCACCGCCGCCTCCATCCAAAGGCCCGTGCCCCCCACCAGAAGGGGGAGCTTTCCCCGGGCTAAGATATCGTCTATCACCGGCACGGCGGCTTCCACGTACCGGGACACGGACCAGGACTCCGCCGGGTCCGCCACCCCCAGCAGGTGGTGGGGGACGCCCTGCTGTTCCTCCGGCGCAGGGGCGGCGGAGCCGATCTCCATGCCCCGGTAGATCTGCATGGAGTCGGCGGAAACCACCTCTCCCCCAAACCGCTGGGCCAGCAGAACCCCCAGTCTGGTTTTGCCGCAGCCCGTGGGCCCGGCTACGCATACCACTTTCCCCGCCACGGCGTCCTCCCCGCAAGTGTTTTCCCTGTCCATCTGCTGTTATACGCTATACAATGCGCTTAAACATCTTCTCAATCTCCCGGCCCGTCAGCTTCACCGCCACAGGCCGTCCGTGGGGACAGTAGCGGATCTCCCCGCTCTGGACCCGGTCCGCCAGCACCCGCAGTTCCCGCGCATCGCTCTCCCAGCCGCCCTTGATGGCGGCTTTGCAGGCCATGGTCCGCAGCACCCGGTCCCGCCGCTCCTCCACGCTCCTGCCCTCCCGCAGGTCCGACGCCAGTTCTTCCAGCACGGCGGGGGCGTCCTCCGGATCCAGGTCCGCGGGCAGTTCCCGGAGGACCAGGGAGCCGTCCCCAAACTCCTCACAGGCAAAGCCTAAGGATTCCAGCAGGGAGAGATTTTCTAAAAGCAGGGCGGCGTCCTCCTTCCCCGGTTCCCACACCAGGGGCCTGAGCAGGGTCTGGCGCATAGGCGGGCCCTCCTGGGACCGCAATCGGTCAAAGTTCACCCGCTCGTGGGCGGCGTGTTTGTCGATGAGATAGATATCCCCGTTTCCGCTCTCGCAGACGATATAGGTCCGCAGCAGTTCCCCGGCGATTCGCCAGGGGGGTTCTTCCGGCGCAACCCCTTCCATGGACTGCTGATCCATAGATTGCTGCTCCATAGGCGGCTGCTCCGCCGGGACAGGTTCCCGCTGGGGAGGGGGAACGGGCGCTGACGGCTCCGGCCTCTCCGGCGGGGCGTCAGGGAAAAGGGCTTCCGGGCCCCTGGGGACGGGGCGGTCCATGGGCGTCCCCACAGGCGTTTCCACAGGCGTCCCGTTTGGTATCGTCTCTCCGGCGGACCGGGGGGCGCTGTCCCACAGGCGGACGGTGTGCTTCATCTCCGTGTCCCATACGGGCTTCTTCCCTCCGGAGGACGCCGCCCCCTGTTCCCGCCAGGTTTTGGCGTCCATGGACTGGAAGAAGTCCTGCCGGGAGGGGGCCGTCAGGGACGCCGCCTCCTGCCGGGGCACCGGGCCGCCCCGGGCGGTCAGGGCGTCCAGCACCGTGTGGTACACCGCGTCAAACACCTCCCGCTCCCGGGCGAATTTGATCTGGGTTTTGGCGGGGTGGACGTTCACATCCACCAGTTCCACCGGCATCGTAACGGACAGGACGCAGCCGGGGTACTTTCCCTTTAGGAGCTGGTTGTGGTAGGCCTCCTCCACCGCCGCCGTCAGTAATTGGGACTTGATAAAGCGTCCGTTGACGAAATAGACCTGCATGGACCGGGATCCCCGGCCGTGGACGGGGGCGGTCACATAGCCCTCCACGCCGATGTCCCCGCCCCGGCCCTCTACGGGCAGCAATGTTACGGCGAACTCCCGGCCCAGGGCGGCGTAAATGGCGGAGAGGAGCTTTCCGTCTCCGGGGGTGTGGAGGGCGTCCTGGCCGTCCTTCCGGAACCGGAAGGAGATGTCCGGCCGGGACAGGGCCAAATGCTGCATCAGCCCGTGGACGGCGGCGGCCTCCGCGCTGTCCTTGCGCATGAACTTCAACCGGGCGGGGGTGTTGAAGAACAGGTCCTTCACCGTAATGGTGGTGCCCTCCGGGGCCCCGGCCTCCTGCACCTCCCCGGGGACGCCTCCTTCCAGCCGCAGTACCGCCCCGGACACCGCCCCGTGCTGCCGGGTGGTGATCTCCGTGCGGCTGACGGCGCTGATGGCGGCCAGGGCCTCTCCCCGGAAGCCCAGGGTGCCGATGCCCGTGAGATCGGAGGCGGTGCGCAGTTTGCTGGTGGCGTGGCGCAGAAAGGCCGTGGGCAGTTCCTCCGGGGCGATGCCGCAGCCGTCATCGCTGACCCGGATCATTCCCATGCCGCCCCGGCGGATCTCCACCGCAATGGCGGAGGCCCCGGCGTCCATGGCGTTCTCCACCAGCTCTTTCACCACGCTGGCGGGCCGTTCCACCACCTCTCCGGCGGCGATAAGCTCCGCCACCTTGGTGTCCAGGGGTTGAATGTGGGGCATAGGTTCCTCCTACTCTTCTCTCTCTTCCGCGTCCAGGGCACGGACAAGGGCCCGCAGGGACTGGACGCCCTCCTCTACGCGTTCCCCGTACAGGGGAGAGGACAGCAGTTCATTGCGTCCGGTTGTCTCAATGTTCACCATGAGCCCGGGCCGGGACTGGCCCATAGGGGTCCGGCAGGGCCAGACATGGACGCGGACAATGGTGTCCCGGGGAATGGACCTGCCGTCCAGGATGAGGGTATCCTTTGTTAATTTCCAGGGGACGGAAACCGTGCCATCCCCCGGCATGGTCCGGTCCGCTATGGGCGGATAGGAAAGCCAGAAGGCCAGTACCGCCGCTGCCGCCGCCGTGACGGCCCGGGCCGCGCCCCCGAAGGGCAGGAACCGCAGGACTGCCGCTGTGATCACGGCGGCAAGCCCCAGGGAGGCGGCGTGGGACAGCAGAATCGATCCGGTTCTCCGGTTTTGTAGAATCAACGTTCCGGACACGGCGCGTACCTCCTGACAGGGGTTATCCATTCCCCACGTAGTCCCCGCTTCGCAGGAAGGCGGTGAACTCCGAGTAGTCGGAGAAGAAGCGGTGCCGCCCGTCCTTGGCTAAGGCATAGTAATAGTAATCCGTCTCCGCCGGGTCCAGGGCCGCCTGGAAAGCGGTGAGCCCCGGGCTTGCAATGGGTCCCGGCGGAAGTCCCGGGTATTTGTAGAGGTTGTAAGGGGTATCCGCTTCCAGGTCTCCCCGGGTGAGAGGCCCGGTGTGGTCCGGCAGGCCGTAGAGCACGGCGGCGTCGATTTGCAATAGGCCGTAGGTACCGTGGCGGCTGCCGGGGCCCTCCAAGCGGTTGTAGATGACGGAGGCGATATTCTTTTGATCCGTGCCGTCCGTCTCCTTTTCGATGAGGGAGGCGATGGTCACCAGGGCGTGGAGGTCATAGCCCCGCTCCGCCGCGGACGCGATGCCGTCTGCATAGGGTTCCGTGCGGCGGCGGAAGTTGCTCAAAAGGCGGTTCAGGGCGCTGGACGGGTCCTCCGGGAGATAGAAGTCATAGGTGTCCGGGAACAGGTACCCTTCCAGCCGCTCCGTACCCTCCGGCAGGTCCTCCGGGAAGGGGGCGGCGCTGAAAGTACCGTTCCGGGCGGCGTCCCACAGGGCGTCGCGTTCCGCCACGCCGTTTTCCGACAGGAGGGCAATCACGTCCGCCACGGTACAGCCCTCCGGGAAGGTGAGCCGCACGGAGGCGGCCTGGGGCAGGTCCTCCACGGGGGTGGGTTCCGGGGCCCGGAACCGCCGGGGAATGGGCAGGTCCGCCCCTTCCCGGCGGAGGAACAGGACCAGGACGCACGCCGTCAGGGCGGCGCACACCAGCGTCAGGAATTTTATCCGGCCCGGGAGGCCCTTTTGGAACAGGAGAATCAAACACAGCAGAGCGGTGATCCCGCCAATGGCATAAACAGGGGCGTATTCCATAGCGATCCTCTCTCTTTCTTTGGAAAGTCACGGGGCAATCGCAACGGAAGATCCGTTACGTCACCTTCTTCTTCCACTCGTACAGCAGCCCCATGGCCTCGATGGGCGTCAGGGCGTCGATTTGGCAGCGGCGCAGGGCGGAGAGCACTTCCTCCTCCGCAACGGAGGCAAGGGACACCTGGTCCTCCTTCACCGGAACCGGAGGCGGGGGGACCTGGGCCTCCAGTTCCCGCAGAATCTCCCTTGCCCGCCGGAGGACGCCGCCGGGAAGCCCCGCCAGTTTCGCCACCTCAATGCCGTAACTCCGGTCCGCGCCGCCGGGGAGGATCTTCCGCAGAAACACGATGTCCTCTCCCCGGGCCTTTACCGCCACGTTATAGTTCACCGTGCCGGGCAGGGTCTGCTCCAGTTCCGTCAGCTCATGGTAGTGGGTGGCGAACAGGGTTTTGGCCCGGAGCTTTTTGGCGCAGTGTTCCAGCACCGCCCGGGCAATGCTCATGCCGTCATAGGTGGAGGTGCCCCGGCCGATTTCGTCCAAAATCAGCAGGGAGCGGCTGGTGGCGCAGCGGAGGATGTTGGCAACCTCCGTCATCTCCACCATAAAGGTGGACTGTCCGGCGGAGAGGTCGTCGCTGGCCCCTACCCGGGTGAAGATCCGGTCCACCACTCCGATGCGGGCGCTGGATGCCGGGACAAAGGAGCCGATCTGGGCCATAAGCACCGTCAGGGCCACCTGGCGCATATAGGTGGACTTCCCCGCCATATTGGGGCCCGTGAGAATGGCAACCCGCTTCTCCCGCTCTCCCATATAGGTGTCGTTGGGGACGAACAGGGTGTCTTTCAGCACCCGCTCCACCACCGGGTGCCGTCCCTCGTGGATCTCGATGACGCCGGACTCGTCCACCTCCGGGCGGCAGTACCGGTTCTCCACCGCCGCCACAGCCAGGGACGCCAGGGCGTCGGCCTCCGCCACCGCCGCCGCGGTTTTCGCCACCCGGGGGGCGGCGGCGCACAGTTCCTCCCGCAGGGATTGGAAGAGCTGGTATTCCAGAGCCGTCACCCGCTCGGAGGCCGTGAGGATGGAGTGTTCCAGGTCTTTGAGCTCCTGGGTCACGTACCGCTCCGCGTTGGCCAGGGTCTGGCGGCGGATATAGGTGTCCGGCACCTGGTTTTTGAAGGAGTTGGAGACCTCAATATAGTAGCCGAATACTTTGTTGTACCGGATTTTCAGGGTCCGGATGCCGGTGGCCTCCTTTTCCCGGGCCTCCATCTCCGCGATGACGCCCTTGCCGTTTTTCAGGATGTGCCGCAGACGGTCCACTTCCTCATGGTAGCCGGGGCGGATGAAGCCGCCCTCCCGGACGGAGAAAGGGGGATCGTCGTCAATGGCGGCGGCGATGTGGGCGTGGAGATCTTCTAACGGGTCCAGGTCTTGGGCAAGGGTTTGGAGTTTCCGGTCCGGGAAGGCGGAGAGCTGGGCCCGTATGGCTGGAAGGCGTTCCATAGCGGACCGGAGAGAGGCCATATCCCGGCCCCCGGCGGTGCCGCAGACGATGCGGCCCATAAGCCGCTCCATGTCTCCCAGTCCCGCGAGAGCGGCGAGGAGTTCTTCCCGGGGGATGGTGTTGTCTGTCATGCTGGCCACAGCCCCGTTCCGCCGCCGGATAGCCGTCACGGACAGCAGCGGCTTTTCCAGCCACCCCCGCAGGCACCTTGCCCCCATGGGGGTCTTGGTCCGGTCCAGCACCCACAGCAGGCTCCCCCGGCGCTCCTTGCCCCGGAGGGTCTGGGTCAGTTCCAGATTCCGCCGGGCGGTCAGGTCCAGTTCCATAAAGACGCTCTGGGCATAGTAGTCCAGATGGCTGATGTGGGACAGGTCCGTTTTCTGCGTCTCATACAGGTAGCGCAATAGCCCCCCCAGGGCCAGCACCGCCGCCTCTTTCCCCTCCAAGCGCTCCAGGCCCTCTTCCCCGAACTGCCGCCGCAGATTCTCCCGGGCAGGTTCCGGGGCAAAGCGGTCCGTCTCCGGATGGGACGGATCCCCGCCGCCCTCCACGCGGCAGGAGAACTTCTCCCGCAACGCGGCGGTCAGGGGGGCACAGGAAAGGGCCTTCTCGTTCAGCACCGCTTCCGCGGGGGAAAACCGGCCCAATTCGTTGATAAGGTGGTCCGTCCGGTCCTCCCCGGAAAAGGAGGTCACGTGGATCTCCCCGGTGGAGAGGTCGCAGAAGGCGGCCCCGGCGGCGGTATCGTCCAAATACAGCCCGCACAGGAAGTTTCCCGCCGTGTCGTCCAGACAGGCGGCGTCCATGACGGTGCCCGGGGTCACCACCCGCAGAATGTCCCGCTTCACCAGCCCCTTGGCTGTGGCCGGATCCTCCATCTGCTCACAGATGGCTACCTTATAGCCCTTGGCGATAAGCCGGGCGATATAGGCGTCGCTGGAGTGGTAGGGCACGCCGCACATGGGCACCTGGTCCTCCACGGGCTTTCCGTGGCTGCGGCTGGTGAGGGTCAGGTCCAGTTCTTTGGACGCCAGTTTCGCGTCGTCGTCGAACATCTCATAGAAGTCGCCCAGGCGGAAAAACAGGATGGAATCCGGATTCGCCTTCTTGATTTCCAGGTATTGTTTCATCATGGGCGTCAGTTCCGCCATGGATTCACCTCGTCTATTCTGTGCCTGTTCTTTGTCTATTCTTCTTTCTCTCCGTACAGCGCCCAGGTGTTGCTGCCTGTGACGCGCACGTCAAAAAACTGTCCTATGAGGGACGGATCCCCCTTCACCCGCACCAGGCGGTTGCCCTCCGTCCGGGCGGAGACGGGGTACTCCGGATCGCCTCCGGCCTCCTCTCCCAGCACCCGCAGGGTTTTCCCGGTATAGGCGGCGTGGATGGCGGCGGACCGGGCGTTCTGGACTTCCAGGAGACGGTCAAACCACCGCTGTTTCTCCTCCCGGGGCACGGGATCCGGCAGTTTTGCCGCCGCCGTGCCGGGACGGGGGGAGTAGAGGAAGGTAAACAGGGCGTCGAACCCCACCTCCTCCACCAGGGAAATCGTTTCCATGGCCTCCGCCTCCGTCTCCCCGGGGAAGCCGATGATCACGTCGGAGGTCAGCACCAGCCCCGGCATGACGGACCGGGCGTAGGCAACTAAATCCAGGTACTGCCGCCGGGTATAGCGGCGGCCCATGGCTCCCAGCACCCGGTCGCTGCCGGACTGGAAGGGGAGATGCAGCTGTTTTGCCACGTGGCCGCACCGGGCCATGGTGTCAAAGAGCCGGGGAGAGGCGTCCTTGGGGTGGCTGGACATGAAGCGCAGCCAGTAGTCCCCGGGGATCCGGTCCAGCCGCTCCAAAAGCGCCGGGAAATCACACGTTGTCCCCCGGCCATAGGCGTTGACGTTTTGCCCTAAGAGGGTGAGATCCTTCCGGCCCGCCGACACCAGGGACCGGACCTCCTCCTCCACCCGCTCCGGCTCCCGGCTCCGCTCCCGGCCCCGGACGTAGGGCACCACGCAGTAGGTGCAGAAGTTGTCGCAGCCGTACATAATGGACACCCAGGCCCGGACGCCGGACTCCCGCTCCACGGGCAGGCCCTCGGCAATGCTGCCCGCCTCGTCCTCCACGGCAAAGATCCGCTTCCCCGTGTCATAGACCTGCCAGAGAAGTTCCGGGAACCGCCACAGGGCGTGGGGGCCGAACACCAGGTTCACATGGCGGTAGGACTTCCGGATCCGCTCCGAAGTCCGGGGCTCCTGGGCCATGCAGCCGCACAGCACCACCACCTGTTCCGGGTTCTCCCGTTTGGCGTGGGTCAGGGCCCCTAAGTTTCCGAACACCCGCTGTTCCGCGTGTTCCCGGACGGCACAGGTGTTCAGCAGCACCAGGTCCGCCTCTTTGGGCTCCCGGGTAAAGGAGAAGCCCATCTCCCGGAGCATTCCGGAGAGTTTCTGTCCGTCCGCCACGTTCTGCTGGCAGCCGTAAGTGTCCACGAAGGCCAAGGGGTGGGCCTGACGGTCGGCGAAGCGGCGGCGGATCTGTTCCGTAAAGCCCCGCTGGCGCTCCAAGGCCTCCGGCGGGACCCTTGTGGTCTGTTTTCCCAAGGGGGATTCCTCCAAATCTTTCTATTTTCACCTCTCTATCCTACCATAAAAGCGCCAAAAGTACAAGAAAAAAAGCAGATCTGTCCCAGGACTTTTCCCCTTCTGGCTCCAAACCGGGGCCGGGAATGGCAGGCTTTGGCAGGGAAATACTGGAATATCCAAATTTTCGCCGGAAAAAGGTTGCAATTTTGTAAAAATTTGTGTAAACTACGGAAGTGAGCAAGTCTGACTTCCGGCGGCGCAAGCCGTCCCGCTTTCCCCGGACGCCCACATTTTTCGCAAAGGAGCGAGGGCCATGCTGTTGTACGTCATCTCATTTATCGCCGCCGGGGCGCTGCTGGGCCTGGACCAGTGGTCCAAATACTGGACGGACGCCAATTTGGCAATCGGGGAGACTGTCCCCTTTTTAGGACCCGTGCTGGAACTGAGCTGTGTCCACAACTACGGCGTGGCCTGGTCGCTGTTCTCCGGAATGCGCTGGGTGCTGGTGGGGGTCACCGGCGTCATCGTTTTGGCGGTGATCTCCGTGATTGCCCTGCGGCTGATCCGGCACCCTCTGGGGATCGTGGCGGCGTTTCTGATTCTCAGCGGAGGCATAGGGAACCTGCTGGACCGGGTATTTTTGGGCTATGTGGTGGATATGCTCCACTTCCCCTTCTGGCCCTCCTATCCCACCTTTAACGTGGCGGATGTGTGCGTGGTGACGGGGTGCGTGCTGTGGCTGATCTACGCCCTGGTGATTCAGGAGCCCGGCAAACCCGGCAAAGAGAAGGAAGGCTCGCCGGAGAGCGGCGCGGACGCGGAGGGGCCGTCCGCAGGGATTCCCACCGATCCCCAGGGGGACGACGCGGACTGGCAGGAAAAATGGCGGAAACGACAGCAGGAGCGCCGGGGCAACGGGTAAGCCTCCGGTGTGAGGCGGCGGGACAGCGGCTGGACGTGTGGCTGGGGGAGGCCTTGGGTGTCAGCCGCTCGGCGGCGGCCCGGCTCATTGCATCCGGCCGCGTGACGGTGAACGGCGGTCCCGCGGAGAAGCGCAGATCCGTCCGCGTCGGGGATCAGGTGGAGGCGGCGCTGCCGGAACCGGACCCCATGGACGCGGTGCCCCAGAACATCCCCCTGGACATCGTCTATGAGGACGCCGACGTGATCGCCGTGAACAAGCCCCGGGGGCTGGTGGTCCATCCCGCCCCGGGCCACCCGGACGGTACGTTGGTGAACGCCCTGCTGTACCACTGCGGCGGTACGCTCTCCGGCATCGGCGGCGCTCTGCGCCCGGGCATCGTCCACCGCATTGACCGGGATACCACGGGCCTGATTTTGGCGGCGAAGAACGATTTCGCCCACCAGAAGCTGTCGGAACAGCTGAAAGACCACACCCTGGCCCGGGGCTACCGGTGCATTGTCATAGGAAATCTGCGGGAGGATTCCGGCACGGTGGACGCCCCCATTGCCCGGCACCGCACGGACCGCAAGCGCATGGCGGTGGCGCCGGAGGGCCGGAGGGCCGTCACATACTGGGAGGTCCGGGAGCGCCTGCGGGGCCATACGGATCTGTTTTGCCGCTTAGAGACCGGACGCACCCACCAGATCCGGGTCCATATGGCCCATATGGGCCACCCGGTACTGGGGGATCCGGTGTACGGGAGGGCGGTTGCGGACTTAGGGGGCCAGTGCCTCCACGCGGCGCAGCTGCGCTTCCTCCATCCCCGGACCGGGGAGCCGATCCTGCTCTCCTGCCCCCTGCCGGAGGAGTATGAGCGGATGTTAAAGAAACTGCGTTAAAGATGTGTTTTTGCCGTCCCGGGAACCTCCGGGGCGGCTTTTTGGACGGTTTTCCAGAAAACTCCTGAAAAAAACGGGAAAAATCCCGGCGGGGGACTACCCAAACCGGGAAAAGTGTGATAAAGTAACAAGTTGTATCATGAAAAAGGAGGCGGCGGAGGGTGAAAAGACGGATTCTCACACTGGCCCTGGGGCTTTTTATGGCGGCGGTACTGAGCGGGTGCGGAAGCCTGCCCCGCTTTACCCTCAATCCCCAGGAGCTGTACGCCCGGCCCCAGCTGCCCGCCACCTATACGGAACTCAGCGGCCTTTTGGACGACGTTCTGGCCAGCGGCGCGGAGTACGCCGCCCCTACCACCGGCTCCAACATCCAGTCCGTCCAGCTCATTGACCTGACCGGGGACGGCCAGGAGGAGGCCGTGGCCTATTTCCGGATGCCCGGGGCGGAGAAGCCCCTGAAACTCTGCGTCTTTGCCCCGAATGACGACGGCTTCCGCATGAGCAACCTGATTGAGGCCTCCGGTTCCTCCATTTACAGCGTGGCCTTCAACGATCTGGACGCCGACGGCCTGTCGGAGATCCTGGTGGGCTGGAAGGCCACGGCGGAATTACAGGTATTGGAGATCTACGCCCTGCAGGGCACGGAGCACCGGACCCTTCTGCGCACAGACTACGTGCGCTACGCCGTGCTGGACTTGAACGGGGACGGACAGCAGGAACTGGTGGTCCTCCGGGCGGACGAGGAGGGGGACAGCGTGGCGGAGTACTATACCCGTCAGGAGGACGGCACCTATGTCCAGCGCTCCTTGGCCAAGGTGTCTATGGCCATGGCGGAGCTGAGCCTTCAGGGGCGGCTCCTGACTGGGAAGCTCCGCAGCGGGGAGCCCGCCCTGTTTGTCACTGGCGTCACCGTCAGCCAGCAGATGGCCGTGACGGATATCTACGCCCTGCGGGAGGGGGAGTTCGTGAACCTGGCCCTGGACCAGGCCACGGGGGTGTCCCAGGCGGTGGCGGACTTCCGGTCCCTGTACCCGTCGGACATCAACTCCGACGGCGTGACGGAGGTCCCCCGGCCCGCGCCCCTTGCGTCCCCTTTGGATGAGGACCCCCAGGCTCCGGCGTACAGCGTCATGGAGTGGCGGCAGTACGATTTGGACGGGGACTCCTTTGCCGCCGACTATACCTACCACAATTTGGAGGACAGCTGGTATCTGCGCCTGCCGGAATCCTGGACGGGACGGTTCTATGTGAACCGCACGGTGTCCGGCGGCGACGCCATCGTGACGTTCTACGCCCGGGATACCGGGCAGCCCTTCCTGCGGATTTACGCCCTGACCGGCACAGGGCGGGACGGCCGGTCCCTCTGGGGGGGACGGTTTGTGCTGCGCCGCCTGTCGGAGACCATCTACGCGGCGGAACTGCCGGAGGAGGGCCGGGGGGACCTGACCCCGGAGGAGGCGGAGGTCCGCACCGGCTTCGACCTGATTGCCAAGGAGTGGCTGTCCGGGGTGATGTAACAAATCCCGCGCCGTTTGATTGTGTTATACTCGCGCTCTTTAAGAATTGCCACACTTCAGGTCACTGGCACGGCAACGGACGGTAAATCTTTTCGCTCACGAGTATATTTTGCTGTATCTTGTAGAAGGACTTTGGAGAAAGGGAGGAAGGGATCATGAGGAAAGTGCTGGTCCTGGAGGATGAAGCCAGCATCCGGGGATTTATTGTGATCAATCTGCGCCGGGCGGGGTACGATGTCATTGAAGCGGAGACGGGGGAACAGGCCATGGAGAGCTTGAAAGAGCATCCGGACACCCGGGTGGCCCTGCTGGACATTATGCTGCCGGGCATCGACGGCTTTGAGGTCTGCCGCCGGATCCGGGCCACCAACTCCCGCATTGGCATCATCATGCTCACCGCCCGCTCCCAGGAGATGGACAAGGTGACGGGGCTCATGACCGGGGCGGACGACTATGTGACCAAGCCCTTCTCCCCGGCGGAACTCACCGCCCGGGTGGACGCCCTGATCCGCCGCTCCGGCGGGGAGGACCCGGCCCAGTCCGGGGAGATCCGCCAGCCCCCCTTTCTGATGAACACCCGGAACCGGACCCTGGAAAAGAACGGACAGCGGGTGAAGCTCACCCAGGTGGAGTACTCCATCATGCGCTTTTTCATGGAGAACCCCGGCAAGGCCCTGTCCCGGGAGGAGATTTTGGACCGGGTGTGGGGCCGGGACTACTTTGGGGACGTGAAGATCGTGGACGTGAACATCCGGCGTCTGCGGCTGAAAATTGAGGACAACGTGCAAAACCCCATCTACATCACCACAGTCTGGGGCTACGGCTACAAGTGGGGCTTCTAAGGAACGCGGCGGCCAATGGGAAGGAGGCGGCGGCATGGAACAGGAGACGAATGAGAAGCGGCACACCCTGCGTCTGCGGGGGCTGCGCCAGCGCTGGATTGTGAACACGGTGGCCCCGGTCTTTGCCATTCTGGTGCTGATTGTGGTGCTGTTCTCCGCCGGGGTATCCAGCTTCTACTTCGGCACCATGCAGCGGGGCTTGGAGACCCGGGCCCAGGCCATTGCCAACTCGTTTAACGAGTACTTCATGAGCAGCGGCTTTAACAGCTACTATCAAAAGGCGGTGCAGTCCGCGGACCGGTTCGAGGACCGGGACCGGCTGGAACTCCAGTTCATCAACGCCAGCGGCCGGATCCTGGTGTCCACCTCCGGCCTGACGGCGGGCACCTCCCCCGGCACGGAGGACATCAGCCGGGCCTTGTCCGACAACGCCATGCGGGCCTTCCGGGGCTATGACCCGGAGACCGGGGAGAACATTCTGGCGGTGTCCCACCCCCTGGTCTCCAATGGACGGGTCCGGGGGGTCATGCGGCTGGTGACTTCCCTGCAAGGGGTGAACCAGATGGTGATGATGACGGTGGCGGTGGTGACCTTGGCGGCTCTCTTCTGCATGGGCATGGCTACGGCCTCCAACCTGCTCTTTATCAACAACGTGGTGGAGCCGGTGTCCGTGGTGACGGAGGCGGCGAAACGGATCTCCGCCGGAAGCTACGGCTTTACCATCGACAAGACCTACTCCGACGAGCTGGGGGAACTGGTCCAGGGGATCAACAATATGTCCCTGAAAATCAGCCAGAACGAGAAGATGAAAACGGAGTTCATCTCCTCCGTGTCCCACGAGCTGCGCACCCCCCTCACCGCCATTACGGGCTGGGGGGAGACGATTTTGCAGGACCCCGCCGGGGATCCGGTGCAGATGCGCCGGGGGATCCGGATCATCTTAAATGAGACCCACAGGCTCTCCAACATGGTGGAGGAACTGCTGGCCTTTTCCAAGATGGAGGACGGGCGGTTTACCCTGCGGATGGAGCAGGTGGACTTACAGGCGGAGTTTGAGGACGCTATCTTCACCTACCGGGAACTGTTCCGGTCCGAGGGGATTGCCCTGGAATACCAGGTGGACGAGGAGCCCTTCCCCCTGATCCCCGGGGACCCGGAGCGGCTGAAGCAGGTGTTTTGCAACGTGCTGGACAACGCCTCCAAGCACGGCGGGGCGGGCAAGCGGATTGCGGCGTCCCTGCACCGGGAGGACGGGGCCCAGGTGGTGCGGATCCGGGACTACGGTCCGGGGATTCCGGAGGAGGAACTGCCCTTCGTGAAGCAGAAGTTCTACAAGGGCTCCTCCAAGGCCCGGGGCAGCGGCATCGGTTTGGCGGTGTGCGACGAGATCGTCCACCTCCACGGAGGGGAGTTCCTCATTGGCAACGCCTCCGGCGGCGGCACCGTGGTGACCATCCGCCTGCCGGAGACGGACGGGGCGTGAAAAACGGTTTTTTTCCAAAAAAGTTCCGCCGGAACAAAACAAATGTTTGATTTTTCCCGGCGGGTGTGGTATCATACTATTCTCGTGAGCGATTGGATTTGCCTCTGGCTGCCGTGCAAGTGACCTATACGCATGAACGATAAGATTTGCCATTCGTTGCCGTGCCAGTGACCTAAAATGTGGCAAATGTGAAAGAGCGCGAGTATAAAACGCGGCAAACCTTAAAGAGCGCGAGAAAAAGGTGCGCGGAGAGAGGACACTGAGGATCATACTATGGACGAGCGCAAGAGTTGTGCCTTCCGCACCAGCATTGGCGGACAGGCGCTGATTGAGGGCATTTTAATGCGGGGGCCGGAGAAACAGGCCGTGGTGGTCCGGGATCAGGACGGGAACCTGGTGGAGAAGGTGGAGCCTTTGAAGCTCATTAAGGACCGCTTCCCCCTTCTGGGCCTGCCTCTGATCCGGGGGGCGGTGAACTTCTTAGCGGCTATGGCGGCGGGGGTGAAGGCCCTGATGTACTCCGCTGAGTTCTACCCCGACGAGGAGGGGGACGGGGAGCCGTCCAAACTGGAACAGTGGCTGGAGGCCCATATTTCCAGCAAGCGGCTGGAGGCGGTGGTCATCGCCATCGCGGTGGTCATGGGCATCGGCCTCAGCGTGTTCCTGTTTTTGATGCTGCCCACCCTTTTGACAGGGCTTCTTCTGCGGTGGTTCCCGGACTTCCCCCTGTGGGGACGGAACGTGCTGGAAGGGGCGCTGAAAATCGCCATTTTCCTGGCCTATCTGGCCTTCTGTTCCCGGCAGAAGGACATCTACCGGGTGTTCCAGTACCACGGGGCGGAGCATAAGACCATCTTCTGCTATGAGGCGGGCCTGCCTTTGACGGTGGAGAATGTCCGCCTCCAGCCCCGGCACCACCCCCGCTGCGGCACCAGTTTCCTGTTTGTGGTGATTTTCGTGTCCATTCTGGTGTCCAGCGTGGTGTTTGGGATCTGGCCCATGACGAATGCCGGAATGCGGACCCTGGTCCATCTGGTCCTTCTGCCTCTGGTGGTGGGGATCACCTATGAGTTCAACCGCTGGGTGGGGGCCCATGTGCAGGAGAACCGTCTGGCGAAAATTCTTACGGCTCCGGGACTGTGGATGCAGAATTTCACCACCAACGAGCCGGAGGACGGCATGATTGCCTGTGCCATCCGGGCGCTGGAACTGGTGATTCCGGAGGAACAGGGGAAGGACGCCTGGTAAGCCGGAAAACAGCGGAGAAACTGGGTAGAAACCGGGAGGCACAAGAGAGGAGCGCGCCGCCGTGGCCATGACATACAGCGGATTGTACCTGCAAACCCGCCGGACCCTGAAAGAGGCCGGTTCCATTGCCGCGGACCTGGCGGCGAGAGAACTGGTGTGTTCCGTGTCCGGCAAGAACCGGGAGACCTTGATCCGGGACGGGGGGCTGTACGTGCCGCCTGAGATCGAAGCGCAGGTGGCGGCCCTGACCGCCCGGCATTTGGCGGGGGAACCGGTGGCCTACATCATCGGGGAGTGGGAGTTCTATGGCCTGACCATGTACCTGTCCCCGAAGGTGCTGATCCCCCGGCCGGACACGGAGTGCCTGGTGGACCGGGCAGTGGAGTATCTGAAAACCCAGGGCCCCTGCCGGGTGCTGGACCTGTGCGCGGGCAGCGGGTGCGTGGGGATAGCCGTGGCGTCCCAGGTGCCGGAGGTGAAGGTGGTGCTGGGGGAGATCTCTGACGCCGCCCTGAAACTGTGCAGCCGGAACATCTGGACCAACTCCTTCTCCGGACGGGTGGTGCCCGTGAAAGCCGACGCCCTGCAGGAGCCGGACCCCCGTCTGGGCCGGTTCCAGTGTATTGTGTGCAATCCCCCGTACATCCCCTCCGGGGACATCCCCGGACTGGACCCCTCCGTCCGGGACTACGAGCCTCATCTGGCCTTAGACGGCGGTCCCGACGGCCTGGCCTTTTACCGGGCCATTGCGGAGAAATGGCGGGGGGCCCTCCACTCCGGGGGACGGGTCTTCTTTGAGATCGGGGCGGATCAGGTGCTGCCTGTGGCCCGGATTCTGCGCCAGCACGGGTTCGGGGAGATCCAGCACTTCGACGACCGCAGCGGCCTGCCCCGGGTGGTCACAGGCATCCGGTATCCGGATCTGTGAGAGGGAGAACCTGACAGGAGCGAGATATGAAACGCAGGGATTTAATACTGCTGTTGGAGAAAAACGGGTGGTATTTCAAAAGAGAAGGGGGCCGCCACGATATTTATACCAACGGTACGGATATCGAGCCGATTTCCCGCCAGAGGGAAATCAAAGAGGCGGTTGCCCAGGCGATTATCCGGCGGCGAAAACTGCGTTGGTAAACAGCGCAAAATGGGGAGGAATGAAGATGACCGTAGTATACCCGGCGGTTTTTACGCCCCTGAAAGAGGGCGGCTATATGGTGTATCTCCCGGATTGGGAGAACAATACCCAGGGAGAGGACTTGGCGGATGCCATTGCCATGGCCCGGGACGCCATTGGGATTCTTTGTATCGTCAGAGAAGAGGACGGAGAACCCCTTCCCACGCCCTCTCTTTCTATCCAGCATGAGGCGGGAGAGATTGTGTCCTTTGTGGATGTGGATTTGACGGCATACAGGCGTTCCCTGGAAAAATCTTCGCAAAGCGTCTCCGCATAAGAGCCCATAGGCCCATTGGCAGCATAGAAATCAAGGATACTTTCTTAGGAGGAACCTGACAAATGGCAAGAGA
Source organism: uncultured Oscillibacter sp. (assembly GCA_905234565.1). Classification (GTDB taxonomy): domain Bacteria; phylum Bacillota; class Clostridia; order Oscillospirales; family Oscillospiraceae; genus Oscillibacter. Next base: position 22,721 of record CAJOHW010000020.1, read on the forward strand.
CAAGTCGCCCCTGCCGGTACTGGCGCCCGCGTCGGATAAAAAGAAGGCGCTGAACACCGCCATTGCCCAGATTGAGAAGTCCTACGGCAAGGGCGCGATTATGCGCTTCGGGGACCGGCCCGTGCAGAGCGTGGCGTCCATTCCCACGGGATCCCTGGCCCTGGACGTGGCCCTGGGCATCGGGGGCCTCCCCCGGGGACGGATTGTGGAGATCTACGGCCCCGAGTCCTCCGGCAAGACCACCTTAGCCCTCCACGTGGCGGCGGAGGCCCAGAAGCGGGGCGGCGAGGCCGCGTTTATCGACGCGGAACACGCCCTGGACCCCGTATACGCCCAGGCCCTGGGGGTGCGGGTAGAGGACCTGCTGATCTCCCAGCCGGATACCGGGGAACAGGCGTTAGAAATCACGGAGGCCCTGGTGCGGTCCGGGGCGGTGGACGTGGTGGTGGTGGACTCCGTGGCGGCCCTGGTGCCCCGGAGTGAAATCGAGGGCGAAATGGGGGACAGCTTCGTGGGCCTCCACGCCCGGCTTATGAGCCAGGCCCTGCGCAAGCTCACCGGAGCCATCGGCAAGACCGAGACGATTGTGATTTTTATCAACCAGCTGCGGGAAAAGGTGGGCATCATGTACGGCAACCCGGAGGTCACCACCGGAGGCCGGGCCCTGAAGTTCTACTCCTCCGTCCGCATCGATGTGCGGCGCATTGAGGCCATCAAAAACGGCACCGAGGTCATCGGCAACCGGACCCGGGCGAAAGTGGTGAAAAACAAGCTGGCGCCCCCCTTCCGGGAGGCGGAGTTCGACATCATCTACGGCGAGGGCATCGTCCACGAGGGGGAACTGGTGGATCTGGCGGTGAAGCTGGACCTCATCCAGAAGGCCGGATCCTGGTTCTCCATGGGAGAGACCCGCATCGGCCAGGGCCGGGACGCCGCCAAGCGGTATTTGCAGGAGAATCCGGAGGTGGCGGAGAAACTGGAAGCGGATATCCGGGCCAGTTTCGACAAGCTCACCCCCTCCGCCGCCGCCCGTACCCCCAGCCGGGCCGCCGCCCCGGCCATCCCGCCCATGCGGGGGGTGGATGTGAGCGCCAGCGACTTCCAGGATGAGGACTGAGCCGTGAGGACGGATCTGTGAGGACTGCGTTGTGAGAATTGAACGGATTGAGCCGTCTCCCCACAAAAAGGGCCGGGTGCTGGTGTTTTTGGAGGACGGCGCCTGCTTAAAAATCACGGAGCGGGAACTGCTGGACTTCTCCCTGGCCTCCGGGGACGATCTGGACCCGGAGACCCTGGGCCGCCTGAAAGAGGCGGCGGGGATCTCCAACGTCCGGGCCAAGGCGGCGGAACTGATCAGCAAACAGGCCATGTCCCGGCGGGAGCTGGAACGGAAACTCCGGGACAAGGGGGCGTCGGCGGAGGAAGCGGAGGAGGCGTCGGCGTGGCTTTCTTCCATGGGCCTCATGGACGATGCCCAGTACGCCGCCGCCCTGGTCCGCCGGTACGCGGAGAAGGGGTACGGCCCTGCCCGGATCCGGTCCAAACTCTATGAGAAGGGCGTCCCCCGGGAACTGTGGGAGGATGCCATGGCGGATCTGCCGGAGGACGCCGCCCAGATTGACGCCTACCTCTCCTATAAACTGCTGGGCCAGCGTCCCGATGAGCGCCAGCGCCGCCGCCTGACCTCCGCCCTGCTGCGCCGGGGCTTCCCCTGGGAGGCCATCCAGTCCGCCTGGGGGCGGTACGGGGAAGAACGGGATGGATAATCCTGCGGCATATTTGGTTTGAAGGCAGGTTATCATTGTGAATACGGTGACTGGGTATCTGGACAAAGAGATATACCACTGTGCGGCACAAAATCTGGCAACGGAGGAAGTGATTCTCACACAACGGCAAAAGGAACATATCCAATACCGCCACCCTGGTGATTATGAGATCTACGCCATATTTTGCGGCTATTGTCCAAAATCCGGACTGCATTCTGAAGGACAAAAGACCGAATACAGCCATTCTCCTAAAAGAAGTGATGATTTCAGATTTCCGGCGGCCTGTATATATGGTTTTGCGGCTTGCTGTGTCTGATGACAATACGGATTATATTAATTCTATCATGACTTTTTATCATATCTCCCAAAAGGAATGGAAGCGTTTGCTCAAAAACAAAGTGATACTTTACAAAAGAGAATGAATCTGCTATAATCAGCATAAAGAAAAGAGGGGCTCTTTGAGGTGGAGGATTTCGTACAGTCCACACGCCGCTGGTACGGACAGGGGCAACCCGAGAGACGCAGGAGATGTGTACGCCTGCCAAAGAGTCCCTTTTTATGCTGATTCTGGCACGATGCTCAGGCACCGTGCCTTTGATTGTGTTCCGTCTGGAGGTGAACCCGGTTGCCCTATACGATCTCCTTTTTGTCCCTGGGCTGCGCCAAGAACCAGGTGAACTGCGAACAGATGATGGCCTTAGCCAGCGCCGCCGGACATACGGTCCAGGCCGCGCCGGAGGGGGCCGACGTGGCGGTGGTGAACACCTGCGGCTTTTTGGCCTCCGCCTGTGAGGAGGCCATTGACGCCATTTTGGAGCTGGCGGAGCGGAAACGGTCCGGACAGGTGAAAAAAATTCTGGTGACAGGCTGTATGGCCCAGCGGTACCAGCAGGAGATTCTCCGGGAACTGCCGGAGGTGGACGGTATCCTGGGCACCGGAAGCTATGGGGAGATTGTGGACGCCGTGGCGGAGGTCATGGAGAAGGGCCAGCGCCCCTGCCATATGGGGAACATCCACGAGGCAAACCAGGGGGGAGAACGGATTTTGTCCACGCCCCCCTGGTACGCCTACCTCCGCATTGCGGAGGGGTGCGACAACCGATGCGCCTACTGCGTGATTCCGTCCCTGCGGGGCCGGTACCGGAGCCGTCCCATGGAGGATCTGCTGGACGAGGCGGGAGAACTGGCGGATGCCGGAGTGAAGGAACTGATTGTCATTGCCCAGGATATCACCCGGTATGGCACGGATCTCTATGGAGAGCGCCGTCTGCCGGAACTTCTGCGGGAACTGTGCCGCTTAAACTTCCCCTGGATCCGTCTGCACTACCTCTATCCCCGGGACATCACGGAGGAACTTATCAACACCGTGGCCCAAGAGGACCGGATCCTGCCCTATTTGGACATTCCCATCCAGCACTGCAACGACCGGATCCTCCGGGCCATGGGCCGCCGGGACACAAAGGCGGGTTTAGACACCGTGCTGTGTACCCTCCGGGAGAGAATTCCCGGTCTGGTACTGCGCACCAGCGTGATTACGGGCCTTCCTTATGAGGACGAGGCGGCTTTTGAGGAACTGTGTGCCTTTCTGCGGCGGCATAGGATTGAGCGGGCGGGGGTATTCCCCTTCTCTCCGGAGGAGGGCACCCGGGCCGCGGAGATGGACCATGTGGAGGAGGAGGAGGCCCGCCGCCGGGCGGAACTGGTGGTGGACGTGCAGTCAGATATTCTGGATGCCTACAACGAATCCGTGCTGGGCACGGTCCGGCAGGTGCTGTGCGAGGGCTTTGACGGACAGCGCTTCTATGGCCGCAGTTACGCCGAGTCCCCAGACATCGACGGACGGATCTGGTTTACGGCAGAGACGGACGTACAGCCGGGAGATTTTGTACCCGTTCTTCTGACGGGAACCATGGACGGGGAACTGACCGGGGAACTGACCGAAGAACTGACGGAGACCTGACAGGGAAAGGGAGAGGGAAGCATGAATCTGCCCAACAAACTGACGTTGACCCGGATCGCCCTGATTCCGGTGTTTTTAGGGGTGCTGTACTGGGGCTTCCCCGGTTCCCGGATTGTGGCGCTGGGAGTGTTCATCCTGGCCAGCCTGACGGACCTGCTGGACGGGAAAATCGCCCGGAAATATAACCTCATTACGGATTTTGGCAAGTTCGCGGACCCTCTGGCGGACAAGATGCTGGTGACGGCGGCTATGCTGTGGTTTGTGGAGTGCGGAAAGATGCCGGCCTGGGCCCTGGCCATTGTGCTGTGCCGGGAATTCGCCGTCAGCGGACTGCGGATGCTGGCCTCCGACAAGGGCCGGGTTATCGCCGCCGGGTGGTCCGGAAAGGTGAAAACCGCCGCCACTATGGTGTGCATCGTCTTGATGTTCCTCCCTATCCCTGCGGCTCTGAACGCCCTGTGCGTGTGGGTGATAACCCTGACTACCCTGTACTCCGGCGTGGAGTATTTTCTGGTAAACCGGGACGTATTTGAGAGCCTGTGAGCGCTTTTTTCGCGGAGATCTCTGCGGACGGCAGGGTGCCGTCCGCAAAAAAAGAGGGTTCCGATGGCGGAAAGCTCTTGACAAAGGGGGCGGAACTCTGTTATAATAGCCAAGTAACTTATGGCGGCATAGCTCAGTTGGCTAGAGCGCACGGTTCATACCCGTAAGGTCCCCGGTTCAAATCCAGGTGCCGCTACCATTTCCCTGGCCCGTTGGTCAAGTGGTTAAGACACGGCCCTTTCACGGCTGTAACATGGGTTCGAATCCCGTACGGGTCACCATCCATTCTCATTTTGCATATCGCTGTGTACGGAGGCTTAGCTCAGCTGGTTAGAGCGCCTGCTTCACACGCAGGAGGTCACTGGTTCGAGTCCAGTAGTCTCCACCAACTTTTCAGACGTGAAACCCTCGGTTTTGCGTCTGAAATGCTTTATATAAGCAATTTTTACGACGTGTTGACAATCAGCCTGTTTGGGGAGTGTCAAGTCAACAAATTTCCCGAAAACGGCTTCTTGAAGCTGTTCCCCGGCATTCTGGGGAGTGGCGGCGGCTGACAGAGGGAACGCTCCCGACGTGGCGGCTCTGCCGTTCGCCGGGTTCGCCGCTTGGGGGACTGGCCTTGACTGTCTCCGGCTCCACCATACCCCGGCATTAGGTCGGGCGTTGCGGTGTCGCGGGGCGGTTGTGTCTGTCTGGCTCCGCCGCCGGGGGAATTTGTCAAGGCTGAAATCCCTGTTGACGGTCAGACGGGAAAGAGGGTGATTCCGTGGGATTGTTCAAGAAGTTTCTGGAAAATCTGTCCGGCGGTCAATCAGGCGGCGGCAATGACACGCGCCGCAAGTCGGGAAGTCTCCCGGATGAATCGGCCTCTATGACGGACATTAGGCGGTATGTCGGCGCGGTACTGGATGATGTAAACAGGGACGCCGAACTTGTCAACCGCACTGTGAACGCCGGAACCTACTTTTACAGTCTGAATAAGCTGATTGACGAATTGCAAGAACTCCGCAAATATGAGGGATACCATTTCTTTACAAGGGGTACGCCGTCAGAGGATTGCAGGGAGATTTTGAAACCGGAAAATCTTCAACACAACGCCGATATGCTGATTACGCGGGCTTTGCGCTATTGTATGTCGGAGTTGCGTTTTCTGACAGCCGAAACCGCAAGAGAGGGGTACTACAAAAGATTTGTAGCTGGTATTCGGGATGCTTTCGAGCAATCCCATACTTTCTGGGCTGGAAAAGATTATCCGCACTACGACGGCCCTTTATTCATGTGGGCAAATATGGACAGAGTACAACAGTTGTGCAATGAGTGGGAAAGCGGTTATCGGCCTGTCATGGAGAGAGTAGGGGACGATTGGAAACCGCCGTCAGATTTTCAAGACATGATTCCGCAACGCCTCCATGACGGGCAGTATATACTTGTAAGCAAACCGCCCTCTACCGCCGAAACGATAGAATACCGCAAAGCAGAGGAAGCGTGGCTGGAATCTTACTATGATTTGAACACGGCAGAGGGAATACAGGCTATCCCGGAAATTGCAAATCCTCCGAAATGGCCGGGGTGCGGTTCTATGGACGTAACAGGGGACATTGACTATTATCTGAGGTTCAAATCTGGCGATTATGAGAAAGTCGGGAATATCGACCTTGCTATTCTCTATCTCCGAAAGTCAAATGCCATTCGTATGGTGCGCCCTAATCTCGGATACAGAAAAAGCGATTATTACAGACTTGTCAAGACGCTCGCTTTCTATGGTAGAGTGGATGAGGCATACGCTGAAAAGGAAAAGATTGACCGTTATTTTGAGAAAAAGGCGGCTGAATACGCTCCCACCGAAATAAAAAGGGTTTTAGAATCGGCCAAAGCGTTGGGAACTGACCTTGTTGAAATGTCGTGTCATGGGTGTGTATGCTCTGAATGTGCGAAATACCAAGGGCGCGTCTTTTCGCTGTCTGGCAAAAGCCGTCGTTTCCCCAAAATTCCAGACGCTTTTTATAAATACGGCGGGATTCATGAGGGATGTTCGCACGTTTTCTCCCCATGTCGCA
>CAJOHW010000021.1 GCA_905234565.1 uncultured Oscillibacter sp.
GAAGTCCTGATAAGTGTCACCCTTTGGCGACACTTATCAGGACTCAGTATCTCATATCTGTTCTTCTCTTGCTATACGCCCCCGGAGACTACGCTTACGCTATACGCCCCCGGAGACTACGCTTACTTCCTCTCCAAATTCCGATTCTTTTTCCAATCCCCTGGTCTGAATATCGGTGTCTATCGTGCAGGAAACGCTCGCAAAATTGCAAGTTTTTTGTGATATCATGCAAATTCCGCGGTTAAAGTCCGGAAAATTCCCACAGATTGCCATTGAAAATGAAAGCTTACAGTGGTAAAATTTCATTTATTTCGTGATTTGGTGAAAAAGGGGGCCTGTGCCATGATTCGGTTGGAAGAAAACGCTTACAGCGCTATTACCCCTGCCATTCTCTCCCTGAAAGAGCAGTGGGAGAAGAAGAACTTTATTGATCCCCGGCTCTATAAGGAGTACAACGTCAAGCGAGGCCTTCGGAACGAGGACGGCCGGGGCGTCCTGTCGGGCCTTACGCGGGTGGCGGAGATCCAGTCCTATAAGGTGAAGGGGTTCCGGGGCCATGAGGTCATCACTCCGGCGGAGGGCGTGCTGTATTACCGGGGCATCGACGTGCGCAAGATCGTGGAGGGCTCCGGGCGCTGTGCCTTTGAGGAGGCGGCCTACCTGCTGCTGTTCGGGGAACTGCCAAACCGGGAGCAACTGGAGGACTTTTGCGGACAGCTGGCCTCCTACCGCACCCTGCCCACCAACTTCTTCCGGGATGTGATCATGAAGGCCCCCACGGCGGATCTGATGAACACCATGCAGCGGGGCGTTCTGACCCTGTTCTGCTATGACGACAAGCCCAACGACATCGGCTTGGAAAACGTCTTGCGCCAGTCCTTACAGCTGATCTCCAATATGCCGGTGCTGGCGATTTACGCCTATCAGGCTTTTCGGTATTTTCAGGGGGACAGCCTGTTTATCCATACGCCGGACCCGGAGCTGTCGGCGGCGGAGAACTTTCTGCGTCTGCTGCGGGAGGACCGGACCTATACGGAGCTGGAAGCCCGGGTTTTGGATGTGGCCCTGGTTCTCCACGCGGACCACGGCGGCGGCAACAACTCCACCTTTACCAACCACGTGGTGACTTCCTCCGGTACGGACACCTATTCCGCCGTGGCGGCGGCCCTGGCGTCCCTGAAAGGCCCCCGGCACGGCGGGGCCAACAGCAAGGTCATGATGATGATTGACGACATCAAGACCCATGTGCCGGACTGGGAAGACCAGGACCGGATCCGGGACTACCTGACGAAAATGCTGGACGGAGAGGCCTTCGACGGAAGCGGCCTCATTTACGGCCTGGGCCACGCGGTGTACACGAAATCGGACCCCCGGTGTGAGGTGTTCCGAAACTATGTGCAGCGACTGGCGGTGGAGAAAGGACGGCAGAGAGAGCTGTCCCTGTACGCCAATGTAGAGCGTATCGGCAAGGAACTGCTCATGGCCCGCCGGAACAAGACCGCCCTGTCCACCAACATCGACTTTTACAGCGGTTTCGTCTATGAGATGCTGGGCCTGCCCACGGAACTGTATACCCCCCTGTTCGCTGTGGCCCGGATTGCCGGGTGGAGCGCCCACCGGATGGAGGAGCTCAGCGTAGGCGGAAAGCTCATCCGTCCCCGGTATGAGTGCGTGGAGGAGCACCGGTCCTATGTGCCCAGAGAGAACCGATGAGGCCGTGAATACCATAACCGGGGCCAACAACTGGGATCTGACCTTCCGGCGGCAGGGAAACGGCGTGATCCTTCTGCGGTGCCGGACCTGTGATGCCGCGGCGGCGCTGCCGGAGACTGTGGCGGGAATCCCGGTGACGGCCCTGGGGGATCGGGCCCTGTCCCCGGAGGGACCGGAGGTAGAGGGAGAGCGGATCCGGATTACCTGCGGGCCGAATCCCGGCGTCCCCTGGGACAACCGCCGTCTCCAATCCCTGACTTTGCCTCCAACGCTGGACCGTGTGGGCCATTTTGCCCTGTATCACTGCCGGGCTTTACAGCATCTGCGCCTGTGGGACGGCGTGTCGTTCTGGGGCGACGGCGTGCTCACCAACTGCTCTCTTGCGCGGATCGAATTGGAGCAGGCCCAGGGGGACGGCGGGGCTATGGCCTATTTCGCCGGGGAACTGAGCCGGGAACTGGACATCTCTGTCCTCCGGGACAGCACCACGGTTCTGCGGCTGATCTTCCCGGGGTACCGGGAGATCTATGAGGAAAACTCCCCCGCCCACCACTTTGATTACACCATTCAGGGAGCGGGGTATCCGTACCACCATTGTTTCCGCCAAAGGAAACTGGAACTCATTGAGTACGACAGATTGTGGGGCAAGACAAAGATCCTGGAAACCGAAACCGCCCTGCGTCTGGCCTGGATGCGCCTTCGATACCCGGAGGGTCTGACGGACTGGGCGCGGCGGGCCTATGAGGACTCTCTGCGATCCCACGCCCAGGCGGCGGCGGAATGGCTGATCCGGTCCGGAGACGTATCGGGCCTGGCGTTTCTCCTGGACCGGGTGAAGCTGGACGGGACAGCCCTCTCCGGGGCCTTGTCTCTGGCCCGGGACCACCGTCTCACCGGGGCGGCGGCGCTGCTGCTGGAACAGACCCGGACCCGGCCTCCGGCGGCAGATCGGTTCGCGTTGTAGACGGGATGAGAAGGGAGAGAAAACGGCTATGGAGGAGCGGCCCATAGGAGAGGAACTTCTCCGGTATGCCCGGGACGCGCTGTGCCTCCGCTTCCCGTATTTGGATACCGCCCTGTACGCCTTGAACCTGAGAGACGGCGGCGGCATGACCCTGTCCCTGGCCACAGACGGCGAAACTTTATATTATGACGCAGGTCATTTGTCTGACAAATATCTACGAAATCCTCTCCTTGTTGAAAGAGCCTATCTGCACACGGTGCTGCACTGTATGCTGCGGCATTTGGGAAAGAAACATGGGAAAATGCCGGAACTGTGGGATTTGGCCTGTGACGCGGCGGTGGAGAGCCTTTTGGATGAACTGCTGCCTGGGGAGGCTGTCCCGGCCCGGCGGAAGTTTTACGGGGAGTGCCGCCAGGAGTTAAAAGTCCTCACCGCCGAGGGGATCTACCGCCATCTCCTGCGGCGGGATCTGTCCCCCTACGAACTGGCGGTCTTACATCGGCAGTTTTTGGCGGATGACCACGGACTGTGGGATCTTCCCCGGCGGGACGGCCAGCAGGAGCAGCAGGACCGCCGCTGGAAAGAGGTGTCGGAACGGACCCGGACGGGGCTGGAAACGGTGCTGGCAGGGCAGGCCCAGGGCGGCGGGGAGGCGGTGCTGGAACAGGTCCGGGCGGCGGTCCGGGAGGACGTGGATTACCGGGCCTTTCTCCGGCGGTTTGCGGTCCACCGGGAGATCCTGGCCGTGGACGGCGACGCCTTTGACCCGGTGTTCTACACCTACGGCCTGCGGCTGTACGGGAACCTTCCTCTGGTGGAGCCAGTGGAGACCCGGGAGGAAAAGCGGATTGAGGATTTTGTCCTCGCCTTAGACACCTCCATGTCCACCTCCGGGGAACTGGTCCGGGCGTTTTTGGCTGTCACCTATGCCATCCTCCGCTCAACCGGAACCTTTACCCGGAAAGTCCACATCCGGGTGATCCAGTGCGACGACCGGATCCGGTCTGATACGGAGATCCGGGACTTGTCAGAACTGCGGGAACTGATGGAGAACTTCCAGCTCCGGGGCGGCAGCGCCACGGATTTCCGCCCGGTGTTCGAGTATGTGGAGCGTCTGCGGCGGGAGGGGGCCTTTTCCAGCCTTCGGGGACTGGTGTACCTCACCGACGGTATGGGAATCTATCCGAAGCGGCGTCCCGCCTGGGAGACGGCCTTTGTGTTTTTAGAGGAACCGCCCATGGGCGTGGAGATTCCCCCCTGGGCCATGCGGCTGAACTTATCCCTGTCGGATCTGGGCAGAGCCGCCCGGGAGACGGACCTGGACGGCATTCTGGACCCGGAGGAACTGCCGGAATTGTGATTTTTCCTTGACAGGCGGGCGGATTTATAGTACATTGTGCGTCATATGGAAAGGGGATGGGACCATGGCAGGGCGTACAGTTTATGCGATCCCCATGGACAGTGAGCTGAAAGCGGAAATGAAAGAGTGGTACGCCATTGGGAAAGGCGCAGAAACATAAAATGATCCTGATGAAAGAAGCAAAACACACAATGCGTGAACAATATAACTATGAACATTAAACAGGCAAAACAGGAGATTCTCCACACCCTTCAGGCATATCTGGCCCGGGACGCTTTGGGAAATTACCGCATTCCATCGGTGCGGCAGAGGCCCGTACTGCTGATGGGGCCTCCCGGCGTGGGGAAAACACAGATTATGGAACAGATCGCCGCTGAGAGCGGCGTTGGACTGGTGGCCTACACCATCACCCACCACACCCGCCAGAGCGCCATGGGTCTGCCCTTTATTGAGCGGCGGTCCTACGGCGGCAGGGAGTACGCCGTGACGGAGTACACCATGAGCGAGATCCTGGCCTCCGTCCACAATCTCATGGAGCGCACCGGGATCCGGCAGGGGATCTTGTTTTTAGACGAGATCAACTGCGTGTCCGAGACCCTGGCCCCCATGATGCTGCAATTTTTACAGTGCAAAACCTTCGGCAACCAGCGCCTTCCAGAGGGCTGGCTCATTGTGGCGGCAGGGAATCCGGCGGAGTACAACCGTTCCGTCCGGGAATTCGACCTGGTGACCCTGGACCGGGTGCGGCGGATCGACGTAGAGGCGGATTTCGCCGTGTGGAAGGAGTACGCCAGCCGGAAGGGCCTCCACGGGGCGGTGGTGTCCTATTTGGACATCCGGCGGGAGAATTTCTACCGGGTGGAGGCCTCCGTGGACGGCCCCCGGTTTGCTACCGCCCGGGGCTGGGAGGATCTGGCGGAACTGATCGCCGTCTATGAGGACTTGGGACTGCGGGTGGACCGGGACGTGATTGGACAGTACATCCAGTTTCCGGACATTGCCCGGGATTTCGCCCACTATCTGGACCTGTACGCCAAGTACCGCCGGACCTATCAGGTGGAGGCAGTGCTGGAAGGCCGCTGGGAGGCGGTGACGGTGTCGGAACTCCGGGCGGCTCCCTTTGACGAGAAAATCGCCGTCATGGGACTGCTGCTCTCCCGCCTGTCGGACTGCGCCCGGGAGGTACGGCGGCAGGATGCCTTGGCCTCGGCACTTCATACTGACCTGTCCCAATACCGGGACGCCCTGGCGGCGGGAGGCCATGGAGAGCGGGAACTGGAAGAGATCTTAAAATGCCGCCGCGCCGCCCTGGTCCAGTCCGAGGAGGCAGGACACTTGGACCCGGAAACCCGGGACCTGTTTCAGAGAGAGATTCAGACCCTGGAATCCTATCTGAGCCGCCTCCGGCAGGAGACGCCGCCGGATTCCATGGAGGCGGTGCGGGGCTGGTTCGCCCAAGTGGTGGAGGACCGCGCCCGACTGGGGGCGGACACCGGGAAGTGGTTTGACTGCGCCTTTCGGTTTTTGGAGGAGGCCCTTGGCCAGGGCCAGGAACTGGTCCTGTTTGTCACGGAGATCACCGCCGGATACGACGCCTCCTGGTTTGTGGAGCACTTTGGCTGCGACGCCTATTTCCGCCACAACCGAGAACTGCTCTTAGATAACCGCCGGACCCGCCTGCAAGGGCGGATTGTAAAAGCGTCCAGGCAGGAAAACGGCGGGAATTCTATCTCATAAAAACAAATCAAACACAGGAAAGGAAACACACTATGGCTTCAAAGGTATTTGACTGGATCGAGAAAGAACGCCAGCGGCAGGAACACAACATTGAACTCATTGCCAGCGAAAATTTTGTCAGTGAGGATGTCATGCGGGCGGTGGGCTCCTGTCTGACCAATAAGTACTCCGAGGGCTATCCCCCGGAGCGTCCCACGGGGAACCGGGGCCGCTATTACGGCGGGTGCGTGTATGTGGACGAGCTGGAGCAGTACTGCTGCGATCTGTGGCAGGAAGTTTTCAACACGGATTACCATGTGAACGTCCAGCCCCACAGCGGTTCCTCCGCCAATTTGGCGGCGTATCTCAGCGTCCTGAAACCCGGTGACGGCATCCTGGCCATGGACTTGAACAACGGCGGGCATCTGACCCACGGTTCCGCCGTGAATTTCAGCGGGAAACTGTTCCGCATGGCCTTCTATGACGTAAACGCCCAGGGGTTCATCGACATGGAGGACGTGCGGAGAAAGGCCCTGGAACACAAGCCCCAGTTGATTCTGGCGGGGGCCTCCGCATACAGCCGGATCCTGGACTTTGCCGCCTTTTCGGAGATTGCCCGGGAGGTGGGGGCGTATTTCATGGTGGATATGGCCCACATCGCCGGACTGGTGGCCGCCGGGGACCATCCCTCTCCCTTTGGACTGGCGGATATCATCACCACCACCACCCATAAAACCCTGCGGGGCACCCGGGGCGGATTGATCTTCTGTAAACCAGAGCTTGCCAAAAAGGTGGACAGTGCCGTGTTCCCCGGCACTCAGGGCGGGCCCCTTCAACACGTCATCGCGGGCAAGGCCGTGACGGCGGAGGAGGCCTGTACAGAGGAGTACCGGGAGTATATCCATCAGGTGGTACGCAACTGCAAGGCTATGAGCCAAGAGTTTCTGCGCCGGGGGTATCAGGTGGTCACCGGCGGCACGGACAACCACCTCTTCCTGCTGGATTTGACCGCCACAGGTCTGACGGGGAAGGCCGTCCAGGAGGAACTGGACCGCCACGGCATCACCCTGAACAAGAACTGCGTCCCCCATGACACCCGGTCCCCCCAGCAGACCTCCGGCGTCCGCATCGGAACGGCGGCCATGACCACCAAAGGCTATAAGGAGGCGGATTTCATCCGGGTCGCCGGGGAGATCGACGCCGTGATCCAGGAGATGAAGCAGAAGGCGTAAACGCCGTCCGTCAATCTAACTCGTTTGAACAAAAGAACGCCCTCCGCAGGAAAGAGCGCGGAGGGCGTCTTGTTTTTGGCTTTTTGCTGCGGCTTACGCTTCGCTGAAATCCGTATCCATGGTGATCTGGAACTGGTAGTCCGGATAGAGGGCCTTAGCCTCCTGAAGCACTTCCCGGTAGGCAGCGGCCCGGTCCGGGGCGTCGAAACTGACGATCACATCATAGCGGATGGTTTTCTTCTCCTCGTTCAGAAAGAAACCGTGCATTTGCAGGATGTAGGGATGTCTCAGGGCGGCCTGTTTCAGCGTCTCCCGGATCTCCGCAACGCGGGTGTCCCGGGTGTTCACGGCATAGACGCCGATGGCGGCCAGAAGTACATGGTGCTTTTGAAACACCGCCAGGGTGATCTCCCGGATACACTCGTCCAGCTGGTTGGCGGACCAGACATCCGGAACCTCAATATGGATGGAGCCTTGAAAGGTGTCCGGGCCGTAGTTGTGCAGGACCAGATCATAGGCCCCGGACACGCCGGGAAAGCTGCAAACCGTCTCCGTAATCCCCCGGGCCAGTGTGGCGTCGGCCCCCTCGCCCAGGATCCGGGACAGGGTCTCCCGCAGCATCTCCACGCCGGATTTGATGATGATTCCGGAGATCACCGCCCCCAGCCAGGCTTCCAGAGAGATATGGGTGGTCAGATACACCGCCGCCGCCGCCAAAGTGGAAGCGGAAATGGCGGCGTCCATGGCGGCGTCCTTCCCGGAGTTCACCAGGGAGTCCGAGTGAACCCGCTGTCCGACGGACCCCACATACCGGCTCAAAACCAGCTTCACCGCCACCGCCGACGCCAAAATCACCAGGGCGGCGGGGGAGTAATCCGGCGTCTCTGGCTGTAAGATCTTCTTTACGGACTCCGTCAGGGAGGCGGTTCCGGCGTACAGCACCAGCAGGGCAATGACCATGGCGCTGAGGTACTCGATTCTGCCGTGGCCGAAGGGGTGTTTCTTATCTGGCTCCTTCCGGGCAAGTTTCGCCCCTACGATGGTGACGATGGAGGATGCGGCGTCGGAGAGGTTGTTCACCGCATCAAGCACCACCGCGATGGAGTGGGACAGCACCCCCACCACGGCCTTGAACGCCGCCAAAAATACGTTGGCCAATATCCCAATGACGCTGGCGCGGACAATGGCCCGTTCCCGGGACGCATCCTCGTCTAAAGCGGGCTCCACCATCTGTCCTATCCTGCTGGTTCTGCTCATATGCCTCCGCCTCCTCCTCGCTGGGGCCGCTCTTTGTGGTGATACGGCATTATACGCTAAGGCAGAGGGAAAATCAAGGTGGATTTTGGGAGTATACCTCTACACTCTTATACTCTCTCCCGACAGCATTACGGCACCCTGCCTTCCCGTACCGCCGCGCATTCTCCCGCCAGGGGGCACTTGGCGCATTTGGGGACCCGGGCGGTGCAGGTGTCCCGGCCAAAGAGGACCATCCGGTGGCAGAAGTTGGAGGATTCCTCCGGAGGCAGGAACTCCCGCAGCTGACGCTCCACCTTGACGGGATCTTTCGATCCGTCCGTCAGCCCCAGCCGCCCGGTGATGCGGATACAGTGGGTGTCGCACACGTAGGCGGGCTGGTGGTACACATCGCCTAAGATCAGATTGGCGGTTTTCCGGCCTACGCCGGGGAGGGCAGTCAATTCCTCCATGGTCCCGGGCACCTTCCCGCCGTGGTCCGACAGGAGCTTTTGGGCGCAGGCCACAATATCCCGGGCCTTGCCGTTGTAAAAGCCGCAGGAGTGGATGTACTCCCCCACCTCTTTCGGGTCCGCCTCCGCGAAGCTTTCCAGGGTGGGGAACCGGGCGTACAGGGCAGGAGTCACCTGATTGACCCGCTCATCGGTACACTGGGCGGACAGCCGAACGGCAAAGAGCAGTTCGTAGTCCTTCTCATATTGGAGGGAGCAAAGGGCGTCGGGGTAGATATCTTTCAGGATCTCTATGATCCGCGCCACGGATTCGGGGGATTGCATCTCTATCACCTCACATCCCACAGGATACACGCAATCCCGCCGGACTGTCAAGGAAAATTTCAAGCTGTGGAGACGCATCCCCCGCACCCGTTGGCACATACGCAAATCAAATTTTATCCTTCCAGCAGGGGCTGGATCTGTTCCCCCCGCAGGGCGGCCTCCACTGTCTCCGGAATCAGGCTGAAGTCCGCCACCAGGGAGGTGGGCTTGTTTTGGGCATCGTCCTGGCCGAAGGGCACAAAATAGTAGTGTTTCCGGGCCAGCAGTTCTCCGATGTTTCTGGCCCCCGCCGCTAAGCCGTCATTGCTGGACACCGCCACCACCACCGGGCGGGCGTTGCGCAGATGGGCCTTTGCCGCCATGGTAACAGCGGTATCGGCGATGCCTCCCGCCAGCTTTGCGATGGTGTTGCCGGTGGCCGGGGCAATCACCAGCACATCCAGCAGTTTTTTTGGTCCGATGGGTTCCACTGCCGGGATCCCGGTCAGAGGTTCCCGGCCTGTCAGGGCTTTGATCCTGTCCAGAAGTCCTTGGGCGGTTCCGAAACGGGTATCCGCCTCGGCGGAGATCTCTGAGACAATGGGGATCACCTCATAGTCCTCCGCCAGCCGTTCCAGGGCCCGCAGCACCGATGCGTGGGTGCAAAAGGATCCGCACACCGCGAATCCCACTCGTGTTTTGTTCATATGGACTCACCTCGTTCTTCCCGCAGAATGTCATAGACCGCCTCCCGGAGGATTTTCGCCGCCGTACGGGGCACCATGCGTCCAGGCAGGCCGGAGGCCTTGATAAGATTCATGCCCAGCGCCTCCGCCGCCTCCGGGCAGATTCCCGGCCGGGACGCCAGTTCCACCAAAAGGCACCCCCGCCGCAGTTCCCCCAGGGCGTCGGCGTCCAGCACGGGGGCGGGAACCGTGTTATAGATCTCGTCAAAGGACATAAGTTTTCCCCGGAGCCGCCCGATGTCTAAGGCGTCATAGCCCAGGGCACGGATCCACGCCCGATCCTCCTTCCGGCGGGCGGCGGCGGATACCCGAGCCCCCGCGCCCTGGAGGCGGCGGCACAGGAGTTTTCCAATCCGTCCAAAGCCCAGGACCAGGCATCGTTTTCCAAGCAATGTTTCCCCGGTGGTTTCCAGGGACAGGGCCAGGGCGGCGTCCGCCGTAGCGGCGGCGTTGGCCACCGCCACCGGTTCCCGGCTGAGGAAATCCACCAGCCGCAGTCCTCTTTTTGCCGCCGCGTCCGCCCATTTATGGGGGACCTGTCCCGCCAGAATCATCTGATCCGGTCCGAGACGGGCCAAGATCCCTCCAATGCCAAACTGTCCTGGCAGGGAGATCCGTTCCCCGTCCGGGGAGAGGGGAATCGGCAGCAGTACGATCTCTGCTGACAGCGCCCGATCCAAAGAGGCTCTGCCCTCCTCCGGCTCATAGGTGTAGACGGCGTGGCCGTCTTGTTCCAGAAGCCGGGCCAGTTCCTGATACCGCTTCCCGCCTCCCAGAACGCCAAAGTGATATTTCATGTTCCAAACGCCTCCCGCTCTATGGTATGGGACGGCAGGCCCGGAGGTGACAGAGAAACCGCCCTTCCGGTTTTTACGGAACGGCGGTTTCTTACACTTGCGCTCTTTCAGATTTTTACTTTACATACCAGAATAGGGGCGAGTCCATGGTGACAGTACAGCGGGGCAGGCGGCGGGTACCCTTTGCCAGATCAGCGGTGTCCTCCCAGGTCATGAGGGATACCGGGAACAGGGCGTCGATGAGGGCTTGGGCGTCCTTTTCCGCCTTGCCATAGGGGTAGGCGAAGCAGACCGGAGAGACGCCCAGTTCCTCCGTCAGGCGGTCATAGCTCTTTTGGAGGTCGTCCAGCACCCGAGTTTGAAACTCCCCGTCTGTCTCTTTGGGACGGCGCTGGATGCCGTCTGCCCACTTTTTGGGATTATTCGGAGGCTGGGGGTCCTCATGGTGGAGGTCATAGGTGTGGGAGCCGATCTCCACAAGGCCAGAGGCCGCCATTTCCCGGAGCTGATCCCAGGTGCAAAAGCCCGGATCCGATGAGTCGATCTTCCCCACAATGGGACAGATAAGGGCCTTGAAGCCGTATTCCTGCAAAATGGGGTAAAGCAGGGTATAGTTGTTCTCATAGCCGTCGTCAAAGGTGATGAGCACCCGTTTTTTCGGCAGGGAAACGGGGTCCAGCAGGTCCCGGGACAGAACGGGGATATTTCCCGTCTCTAAGATGTAGTCAAAGTCCTGGCGGAGTTTGCCCTCCGTCACCGTCATGGCGTCGTTTGCGCTTTCCCCGTCAGGGATGACGCTGTGGTACATCAACACCGGCAGGGGGTCCCAGATCCGAGGCTCAATCCCCAGTTTCCAGATCACCCGGTCCCCGTACCGGATGCCAAACAACAGGCAGAAGGCAAACAAGGCAAACAAGCCCAGTCCCGCAAGGGGCTGGGCGGACAGGGTTTTTCTGATCTCCGCGGTTGGAATCGGTGTTTCCTCTCCCATAAACATACCCTCCTGTTCTATCTTTCGTCCCGCTCAAACTGCTCCACAGATTCTACACCCCGCCGCGCCAGTTGGACAACTAAGCTCAGCCCAATGCCCACCATGAGAAACCGCAGTCCCATTAAGGAGGCGTTGTAGCGGCCAAAGGCGAAGGTCATAGAGTAGATATAGACGTTGGCAAGATAAGTTCCCGCCAAAAACAGCATGGGCAGGCGCTTTTTCTTCAAAATCACCGACGCCGCCAGAGCCAAAGCGCAGAAATACAAGTCCATCCGCTGGACCAACGCCATCCGGTCCCCAGGCACGTCCAATACCCTCTGCCAATAAAACAGCTCGTTCATGGTCTGCCAGGGCTTGGCGATGAGGTAGGAGTAAAGAAAGGCCGTCCAGTCCCGATCCCACCAGACTTTCTGACGGTAGGCGGCTTTGATGGCATCCTTTCCCAGGGACACGTAGCGCTGATAGCGGGGCTGCACGGTGCCGTCCTCCTGATAGTAGGCGGCGTAGCGCTGCCGGGCGGGCTGCTCCACGTTGGTCTCATAGTCCAGTTCCTCATCCGCCGGGTACCCTCGGCCCTGATAGGTGCCCTGAAGGGTGGGATTCCCCGCTCCGTAGGTCAGGGGGATGAAGGCGTGAAACTGCCGGTAGTTCCGCGCCGTCCAAGGGATCAGGAACACCAGCACCGCCGCCGCCACAATCCCGCATTGTTTCATCAGGAGTTTCCGGTCGTACTGGGTGCAGAGCAGATAGGCCAGGGCAAAGAGGGGGTACAGGGCGATGTTGGCTTTCAGGAGCAGTCCCGCGAGGTAGGCGGCGAGGCATCCGATAAAGCTGTGCCAGTCTTGGAAACGGCCCATGCGGAAGGTGTAGTACACCATGGCGGTGAGGGCCAGGAGGAAGGGGGTTTCCGTCAGGATCAGATTGTCCATCCAGAGGAAATCCGCCCGGAACAGGCAGAACATCGCCGCCACGCCGCACCATTTGGGGGCGAACAGGCCCACGCACCGGTAGAGATACCAGCCCGTCAGCGTGCCCATGGCGCTCCACAGCAGTTTCAGCGCCATCCACAGCCCACGACCCTCCCCGAACAGCAGGGAGAACAGGGCGATAAGCCACGTCATCCCCGGCATGATCTGGGCGCTGGGATACTCCTCGTGCATGGTGAGCACTCCATGCTGGGCAAAATAGATGCCGCTTCGGAGATAGGAGGTGTCGTCGCTCCAAAGGGTGTACTGGACGCCCAAGCTGTACATGGCCAGAAGCCGGGCTAAAAACAGGGCCGCCAGCACCAGCAGGGCCATACCGTGGGCCTGAACGAAAAGGGATATCTTATGGTTCACTGTCCGCATGGGGATGCTCCTGTCTTTCGTACAGTTCCAGGGAGATACACTGGGTCAGGCGGGTCACCCGGCCGCTGAGCTCCGAGATCAGCACCGTCTGATAGAAGGTGATCAGCAAAAGAATCACGATGCCGCACAGGTAGACCAGGTTGGACGGGGTCTCCACTCCCGTCACCCGGCACAGCCAAAAGGCCACCCCTGGAAACAGGGCCACGATCAACAGCCCCGCCGCCACAAACACCCAGGGCAGGGAGTACTGCACCCGCAGACGGTTCCGGTTCACAGACCGCACCATGATCCCGGCCACCAGAGCCGCCAATAAAATCAGTTCCACCCGCAGCAGCAGGCTCATGGCGCTCCCTCCTTTTGAATGGCGGCATAGACAATGGCCGCCGTGACTTTCAGCATATAGTAGGCGGATTTCAAACTGTGGATAGAGGACGCCCCTGCCTCCCGGGGGAACATATTCACCGGCACTTCCAGCACCCGGAAGCGGCGGCGGTGCAGGCGCACCAGGCTCTCCGGCTCCGGATAGTCCACAGGATAGTTCCGGGCCAAAAACGCCAGGGCTTCCCGGTTTGCCGCCCGGAAGCCGGAAGTCACGTCCCGGATCCGCTGTCCCGTGGCAAAGTAGATAAGGCCGGAGAGATAGCGGATGCCGAAGCGCCGCAGGGCGGTGGACTGAAAGCCGCTCTCGGCCCCCTCCACAAACCGGGATCCCACAGTGAAATCGCACTGTCCCTGGGCGATGGGCGTGACCAGAGCTTCCAGGGAGCGGATGTCATGCTGGCCGTCCCCATCGAACTGGACCGCCGTGTCATAGCCCTTTCGGGCGGCGTAGAGATAGCCCGTCTGCACCGCGCCGCCGATGCCCAAATTCTGCACCAGGGTCACGCAGGGGATCCCCGCCTCCCGGCAAACTTCTCCCGTCCTGTCACCGGAGCCGTCGTTGATGACCAGATAGTCTACTTTCATCCAATCCGGAAAAGCGGCATTCCGGATTTGCTCCACGGTCCGCAGAATACTCTTTTCCTCGTTGTACGCGGGAAGAATCAGCAGTATTTTCATCCGCGCCTTCCACCTCTTTCTCTCCTGGTCTCTGTCTGGGGACGGTTCCGGAAAATCCAGAATTTACTGAAAAAATAGTTCAACACCGTGGCAAGAATGGACAGCACCAGTTTCGCAATCCACAGTCCGTCCACGCCCAGGAAGGTCCGCTCTCCCAAATGCCACACGTAGGCCGCCAGAAACATTCCCAGTTCCTCCAAACCGAAGGAAAACAGCCGGGCCCCCACAAAGGCCGAGACTTCCCGGCGCAAGGCCGCAGGGGACCAGTCCCGGCTGCGGAACACGAAGATCTTGTTCGTCACATAGGCAAAGGCCACCGCCGCCGCAAAGGCAATGAGATTGGAGGCCAGCACCCCCCGGCCCTTCCACAGGATGTCCAGCCAGACGAACACACCATAGTTTACGGCGGAGGTGCATACGCCGAAAAACAGGTAGGAGATCTCCTCCCGGTACGCGCCATACAGGTTTCTGAGTCTCTGCGCCATTGCCTCCCCGCCTCCATGGAGTTTTGATAAAGTCCGGGCATGAGTATAACATAAATGTGTGGAAACCGCAAGGGAGGATTTGGGAAATTCTCAAAAGGAAAGTCCG
The DNA here is from genome assembly GCA_905234565.1 of uncultured Oscillibacter sp. Lineage (GTDB taxonomy): Bacteria > Bacillota > Clostridia > Oscillospirales > Oscillospiraceae > Oscillibacter. The sequence continues at coordinate 14,528 of CAJOHW010000021.1, forward strand.
GCATTTTGGCCCTGCCTGTACGGGATAAAGCCAAAATGCCAGACGGGATCGGTTTCGTTTTAAGATAGGGCCTGCTCAATGTCGGAAATCAGATCCGAGGCGTCCTCCAAGCCGCAGGAGTACCGTACCAGATCCGGGGACACCCCGGCGGCGGCAAGTTCCGCATCGTTCATCTGACGGTGGGTGCTGCTGGCGGGATGGAGGCAGCAGGTCCGGGCATCCGCCACATGGGTCTCAATAGCGGCGATGTTCAGCCGTCCCATAAAGCGCTCCGCCGCCGCACGTCCGCCTTTCACCCCAAAGCTGACGACGCCGCAGGAGCCGTGGGGCAGGTACTTTTGTCCCAGGGCGTAATAGGGATCGCTTTTTAGCCCGCAGTACCGCACCCATGAGATTTTGTCGCTGCCCTGAAGGTATTCCGCCACCGCCTGTCCGTTCTCACAGTGCCGCTTCATGCGCACATGGAGGCTCTCCAGGCCCAGTCCCAGTAAAAACGCATTCTGGGGGGATTGAATGGAGCCGAAATCCCGCATGAGCTGGGCGGTGGCCTTGGTGATGTAGGCTCCGCCGGGGCCGAAGCGCTCCGTATAGGTTACGCCGTGGTAACTCTCGTCCGGGGTACAAAGGCCCGGAAATTTGTCCGGATATTTCGTCCAGTCAAACTTGCCGGAATCCACAATACAGCCGCCGACCGCCGCGCCGTGGCCGTCCATATACTTTGTGGTGGAATGGGTGACGATATCCGCGCCCCAGTCAAAGGGACGGCAGTTGATCGGAGTGGCAAAGGTGTTGTCCACAATCAGGGGGACGCCGTGGCGGTGGGCGGCGTCGGCGAATTTTTCGATATCCAGCACCGTCAGGGCGGGATTGGCGATGGTCTCCCCGAACACAGCTTTCGTGTTGGGACGGAAGGCCCCGTCCAGTTCCTCCGCCGCGCAGTCCGGGGACACGAAGGTGAAGTCGATGCCCATGCGCTTCATGGTCACGGCAAAGAGGTTGTAGCTGCCGCCGTAGATGCTGGAAGAACTGACCACATGATCCCCGCAGGAGGCGATGTTGAAAATCGAATAGAAGGACGCCGCCTGTCCGGAGGAGGTCAGCATAGCGGCGGTACCGCCCTCCAGTTCCGCGATTTTCGCGGCTACAAAGTCGTTGGTAGGGTTTTGGAGACGGGTATAGAAGTATCCCAATGATTCCAGGTCAAAGAGCTTGCCCATTTCCGCGCTGCTGGCGTATTTGAACGTGGTGCTCTGGACAATGGGAATCTGACGAGGCTCCCCGTTGCCGGGGGTATAGCCGCCCTGTACGCATTTGGTGCCCATTCCGGTGGTTTGCATCTTTCATTTCCTCCTTAAGGACAGGAAACCTGTTATTTCCACAGAAGCTCGTACAGCACTGCCTTAATGGTGTGCATCCGGTTTTCCGCCTCGTCAAAGACGATAGACTGAGGGGACTCAAAGACCTCATCCGTCACTTCCATGGCGTTCCGACCGAACTTCTCCCCCATCTCCCGGCCGATTTTCGTTTTCAAATCGTGATAGGAGGGCAGACAGTGCAAAAAGCGGCACTGGGAACCAGCCTGAGCCATGAGGGCGGCATTGACCTGATAAGGGGCCAAGGCATCGATCCGCTCCTTCCACACCTCCACCGGCTCTCCCATGGATACCCACACGTCTGTATACAGCACATCCGCGCCTTTCACCGCCTCCATGGGGTCCTCGGAAAACGAAATAGTCCCTCCGGTTTTTTTCGCAATCTCCCGGCAGGTCTCCGTCAGTTCCTTTTTGGGCCAATAGGTTTTGGGGGCGCAGGCGGTAAAGGACAGGCCCATTTTGGCGCTGCCTACCATGAGGCTGTTGCCCATGTTGAACCGGGCGTCCCCCAGATATACCAGCTTGATTCCGGAGAGTTTTCCAAAATGCTCCTGGATCGTCAAAAAGTCTGCCAGCACCTGGGTGGGATGGAATTCGTCGGTGAGGCCGTTGAACACCGGCACCCCGGCGTACTTCGCCAGTTCCTCTACAATCTCCTGTCCAAAGCCCCGGTACTCGATGCCATCATACATCCGTCCCAGCACCCGGGCGGTGTCCGCAATGGATTCCTTGATCCCAATCTGGCTGCCGGAGGGGTCCAGATAGGTGGTGAACATCCCCAGATCGTGGGCTGCCACCTCAAAAGCGCACCGGGTCCGGGTGGAGGTTTTCTCAAAAATCAATGCCAGCTGTTTCCCCTTCAAATGACGGTGGGACAACCCCATGGCCTTCTGCCGCTTCAACTGGGCGGCGGTTTCCAGGAACTGTCCGATCTCCTCCGGCGTGAAGTCCAGGAGTTTCAAAAAATGGGTATGGCCTTCCATGTGTGCCTCTCTTCCCTCATCTCAGAGCCTTCCGCATCCGCGCCAGGCCCTCGTCCATCTCCTCTTTCGTGATCACCAGAGGCGGCAACAGCCGCAGACCGGTTCCGGCAGTCAGCACCAGGAGGCCGTTGTCAATGAGCCGGGACGCCAGATCCCGGTTGACGTTCCCCTCCCGGACCTCCACGCCGATCATCAGCCCCATGCCCCGGGTTTTGCCCAAGCAGGGCAGGTCCATAGCCTCGATGTTCTCCCGCAGGTACTGTCCCTTCCGCTGGACTTCTTGCAAAAACGCGTCGTTCAGGGTCTCCTGGACCGCCAGCGCCGCCGCCGCGCATATGGGATTCCCGCCAAAAGTAGTGGCATGGGTCCCCGGTCCCAGGACGTTCCGGCACTTTTGCCCCGCCAGAATCCCGCTCATAGGCAGCCCCCCAGCGATGCCCTTGGCGAAAGTCAGGGCGTCCGGCTGGATGCCGTATTGCTGGAAGGCAAACAGGGTTCCGGTGCGGCCGATGCCGGTCTGGACCTCGTCCACCAGCAGCAGCCAATCCCGATCCGCGCAGATCTTCGCAAGTTCCGTCACATACTCCCGGTCCAGAGGCAGCACGCCGCCCTCACCCTGGATCAGTTCCACCAGCACGGCGCACACGTCCACCCCGGACGCCGCCTCCAAAGAGGCAAGGTCGTTGGCCTCCGCGTAGCGGAACCCCTCCGTAAAGGGGAAGAAGTAGTTGTGGAACACCGCCTGCCCCGTGGCCTTCAAGGTGGTGATGGTACGGCCATGGAAGGAGTTTTTCAGGGTGATGATGGTGGCGCGGCCCTTGCCGTAGCGGTCAAAGCTGTACTTCCGGGCCAGTTTAATGAGGCCCTCATTGGCCTCACCGCCGCCGTTGGCGAAAAACGCCCCCGCCATACCCGTGCGTCTGCACAGAATCTCCGCCAGACGGGCCGCCGGTTCCGTGTAGAACAGGTTGGACACATGGCCAAGTTTCGCCGCCTGCTGAGTGATGGCGTCCACCCAGGTCTGACAGCCGTAGCCCAGATCGCACACGCCGATGCCGCTGGTAAAGTCCACATACTCCCGGCCCTCCATATCATAGAGCCGGGCCCCTTTTCCGTGGTCAATGGCCACGGAAAAGCGTCCGTAAGTGGGCAGAATAAACTGATCGGTCAGTTCCCGCACTTCCCGGGATGTCATGACACGCTTCCTCCTTCTCCGTTTCCGCCCTCCCGGGCCAGCATGGTGCCGATGCCCTCGTCGCTGAGCAGCTCGATGAGGATGGAGTGAGGGATCCGTCCGTCCAAAATATGCACCCGCTCCACGCCTCCGGCAATGGCGTCTACACAGCACTGCATCTTCGGGATCATGCCGCCAGAGATGACGCCCTGTTCCGTCAGTTCCGGCACCTCCCGGGTCTGGACCACATGGATCAACGTGGACTCGTCCTTGGGGTCCCGCAGCAAGCCCCGCACGTCCGTCAAGAGAATCAATTTCTCCGCCCCCAGGGCCTCCGCCAGTTTTCCGGCGGCGGTGTCTGCGTTGACGTTGTAGGAGAGCTCCGCGTCCATGCCCTGGGCCACGGTGGAGACGACGGGGATATACCCGTTTGCCAGGGCGTTTTCCACCGGGGCGGGATTCACGGCGGTGATCCGGCCCACCAGGCCGTATTTCTCCTCCAGCCGCTCCGCCTGGAACAGGGCCCCGTCCAGGCCGCACAGGCCCACGGCCTGTCCGCCCAAGCGGTTGATGAGGGCAACCAGATCTTTATTCACCTTCCCGCACAGCACGGACTGCACCACATCCATGGTCTCCTGGTCCGTATAGCGCAGGCCGTCCACAAACCGGGACTGGTGACCGATCTTCTTCAGCATCCCGGAGATTTCCGGCCCGCCGCCGTGGACCACCACCACCCGGATCCCCACCAGATACAGCAGAATGATGTCGCTCATCACCGCCCGGCGCAGATCCTCTGAGGTCATAGCGTTGCCGCCGTACTTCACTACAATGGTTTTTCCGGTGAATTTCTGGATATAGGGCAGGGCCTCCACCAGGGTCCGGGCCTGTAATTCCCGATCCCGCATCTGATCCCCTCCTGTCATGTCCGGTAGTCCCCGTTGATTTTGATATAGTCGTAGGTGATATCGCAGCCCCAGCAGGTACAGCCGCCGCTGCCCTCTCCCATGGTGATCCGGATCTCCACGTCGTGTTCCGTGAGAATCTTCTTGGCCAGATCCTCGTCGAAATCCAGCCCCCGGCCCTGGGCGCACACGGGGATCTCCCCGGCGGCGCTGGCAAAAGCCACATCCACCCGGTCCGGATCAAAGGCCTCCCCGGAGTAGCCCATGGCGCACAGCACCCGGCCCCAGTTGGCGTCAGAGCCGAAAATCGCCGCCTTGGTAAGAGTAGAGGAGATGACGGACCGGGCCACAGTCTCCGCCTGAGCCTCGTCCCGGGCACCTGCCACAGTGCAGGTGATGAGGTGTTTCGCCCCCTCTCCGTCGGAGGCCATCCGCCTGGCCAAATCCACGCAGAGGGCCGTCAGGGCCTCTACAAACGCATTAAAATCCGCGCCGGGGCCCTCAATGGGGGCGTTTCCCGCCAGGCCGTTGGCCAACACCACGCAGGTGTCGTTGGTAGAGGTGTCCCCGTCCACGCTGATGCGGTGGAAACTGACGCGCACCGCCTCCCGCAGGGCGGTTTGGAGACACGCCGGGGAGATGGCGCAGTCCGTGGTCAGGAAGCACAGCATGGTGCCCATGTTGGGGTGAATCATGCCGCTGCCCTTGGCGATGCCCCCTAAGCGGACCGTTTTCCCGCCGATCTCCGTCTCCACCGCCGCCTCTTTCTTCGCCGTATCCGTGGTCATAATGGCGTGGGCGGCGGAGTTGCTGGCCTCCGGGGAGGCGTCTAAGGCGCTGTACAGGGCGTCCATGCCGTTTTCAATGGCCTGGATGTTCAAGGTTTGACCGATGACGCCGGTGGAGGACACAATCACGTCGTATGGATCGCAGCCCACTTTTTTCGCCGCGGCCTGACACATCCGCTCCGCGTTTTCCTCTCCCTGGGGGGCGCAGGCGTTGGCGTTGCCGCTGTTGGCAATCACCGCCCAGGCCCCGCCGTCTCTCAGATGGACCATATCCACCCGGACCGGGGCGGCCTTCACCACGTTTTTCGTAAACATCCCCGCCGCCGCGCACCGCACGTCAGACACAATCAGGGCCACGTCCTTTTTCCACGCCGCGTGGGTTTTCACTCCCACATGAACTCCCGCCGCCCGGAAGCCCTTGGCAGCGCACACGCCGCCGTCAATCGTTTTCATCGCGTTTTCTCCCCCTTTCAGGTTTTCTCCGGGAGATGCAGTCCCGCCGTCTCGTCAAAGCCCAGCATCAGGTTCATATTCTGCACCGCCGCGCCGGAGGCGCCTTTGCCCAAATTGTCAAAGAGGGCGGTAACTGTAAAGCGTTCCTCATTACCAGATACAAGTATCATTAAATCGTCCCGTCCCGCTAAGGCGGCGCTGTAAAGGGAGCCATCCATACACTCTGCATAGACAATGCCGCCGGGGCCGTAGTGCCGGACATAAGCTTGCCGCAGTTCCTCCGGATTGGCGATCCCCCGCAGCTGTGTCCGGTGGAAGGGCACCGTGGTGGCCATACCTTTATAATAGTCGTCCACAATGGGGCTGAACACGGGAGCCGTGGAGAGGCCGCAGATCCTTTGCATCTCCGGCAGGTGTTTGTGGGCCTGTCCCACGGCGTACAGGGCGGGACTGCCCAAAAGCGCCGGCCGATCCGATGCCTCATAGTCCCCGATCATCTTCTTTCCCCCGCCGGAGTAGCCCGTCAGGGAGAAGCAGGACAAAAGGGCGTCTTTCGCCAGGACCCCCGCCGCGATCAGGGGATACGCTACGCTGAGAAAGCCTGTGGCGTGGCAGCCGGGATTCGCCACCCGGCGGCTTTTTTGAATGGCCGCCCGGTGCCCCGGTGACAGCTCTGGAAAGCCGTAATCCCAGCCCGGGGCGGTCCGGTGGGCGGTGGAGGCATCGATGATCCGGGTGCGGGGGTTCTCCACCAGGGACACGGCCTCCGCCGCCGCCTTGTCCGGCAGGCACAAAAAGGCCAGATCCGCCGCGTTCAGCAGTTCCCGCCGGGCCTCCGTGTCCTTCCGCTTTTCCGGATCGATCCGCAAAAGTTCAATGTCCTCCCGGGCGGAGAGCCGGTCATGGATTTGCAGGCCCGTGGTGCCCTCCTGCCCGTCAATGTAGACCTTGGGTTTCATTCCGGTTTTTCCTCCCGCTCCGCCACAAAGGCCTTCAGTTCCCGGATCTGCCGGGCGGTCTCTTCCGCCGCCGGACCGCCGTAGCTCTTCCGCAGGGCCATGCAGTTTTCCAGATTCAGGGAATCATACACATCCGCGTCAAAGAGGTCTGACGCCTGTTGCAGTTCGTCCAGGGACAGATCTTCCAGCGTCTTGCCCTGGGATGCGCACGCCGCCACCAGTTTTCCCGTCACCGTGTAGGCGTCCCGGAAGGGCATCCCCTTGCGGGTCAGGTAATCGGCGCAGTCCGTGGCGTTGAGAAAGCCCCGGCCCGCCGCCTGGCGCATCTTCTCCGGGTGGACGTGCATAGTGTCCAGCATGGCGGCGAATACCGGCAGGCACAAATTCACCGTGTCCAAGGCATCGAACACCGGCTCCTTGTCCTCCTGCATATCCTTGTTGTAGGCCAGGGGCAGGCCCTTCATCACTGTTAAAAGGCCCATCAGGTCCCCATAGACCCGGCCCGTCTTGCCCCGGACCAGTTCCGCCACATCCGGGTTCTTCTTCTGGGGCATAATAGAGGATCCCGTGGCGTAGGCATCGTCCAGTTCAATGAACCGGAACTCCCAGCTGCACCAGAGGATCACTTCCTCCGCCAGCCGGGACAGGTGGGCCATGAGAATGGACAGGTCCGAAAGCAGTTCCAAGGCGTAATCCCGATCGGACACGCCGTCCATGGAGTTGCCCATGGGCCGGGAGAAGCCCAGATCCCGGGCGGTTTTCCAGCGGTCAATGGGATAGGTGGTGCCCGCCAGGGCACCGCTCCCCAGGGGGCACTCGTCCAAACGCCTCCGGCAGTCCTCCAGCCTGGTCACGTCCCGGGAGAACATCTGACCGTAGGCCAGCAGGTAGTGGGCAAAGGACACGGGCTGTGCCCTCTGTAAATGGGTATAGCCTGGCATCACCGTATGCTGATGCCGCGCCGCCTGACGGCACAGCACGGTTTCCAGCTCTAAAATCCGCCCGATCACGCCGCCGATCTCCCGTCGGACGTACATCCGAAAGTCTAACGCCACCTGATCGTTCCGGCTCCGGGCGGTGTGGAGCCGCTTGCCCGGATCCCCGATCCGGGCGGTCAAAAGGGCCTCCACATTCATGTGAATGTCCTCGTTGTCGGCGGTGAAGGCGAGTTCCCCCGCCTCCGCCTCCGATAGGATCTCCCGCAGCCCCTTTTGAATGGCGGCGTTGTCCTCCTGGGACAGGATCCCCTGGGCGGCCAGCATCTCTGCATGGGCCATGCTGCCGGTGATGTCCTCCCGGTACAGCCGCTGGTCAAAGCCGATGGAGGCGTTGAGCTTGTTTACCAGGGCGTCCGTGTCCTTGCCGAAGCGCCCGGACCACAGTTTCATCTCACAGCCGTCCTTTTTCCCGCAGGGCCTGGACCTTGGTGGGCAGACCCCACAGGTTGATAAAGCCCTCGGCGTCCTTCTGGTTGTAGTCCGACTCATCGAAGGTGGCCAGATTCTCGGAGTACAGGGAGCAGGGGGACGTGGTTCCGGCGGGGATGATGTTGCCCTTGTAGAGCTTCAGCTTCACCGTACCCGTCACATTCTCGTTGGCCTTGTCCGCAAAGGCGCTGATGGCCTCCCGCAGAGGGGTAAACCACTTGCCGTTGTAGATGAGGTCCGCGAAATCCACCGCCAGCTTTTCCTTGAGGTGCAGTGTATCTTTATCCACCGTCAGCATTTCCAGCTGGGCGTGGGCAAAATACAGGATGGTGCCGCCGGGAGTTTCATAGATGCCCCGGTCCTTCATGCCCACCAGACGGTTTTCCACAATGTCGATGATGCCGATGCCGTTGGCTCCGCCGATCTCGTTGAGTTTGGCGATGATCCGGGATGCCTTCATCTTCTCCCCGTCCAGGGCCACAGGGACGCCATGTTCAAAGCCGATGGACACATAGGCGGGCTTGTCCGGGGCCTGGACCGGGGACACCCCCATCTCCAAAAAGCCCGGCTTCTCGTACTGGGGCTCGTTGGCCGGATCCTCTAAGTCCAACCCCTCATGGCTCAGATGCCACAGGTTCTTGTCCTTGGAGTAGCTGGTCTCCCGGGAGATCTTCAAGGGCACGTCATGGGCCTCGGCGTAGTCGATCTCCTGGTCCCGGCTGCGGATGTCCCACTCCCGCCAGGGGGCAATAATCGTCATATCCGGGGCGAAACGCTTCACCGCCAGCTCAAAGCGCACCTGATCGTTGCCCTTGCCTGTGCAGCCGTGGCACACGGCGTCGGCCCCCTCTGCCAGGGCCACCTGGGCCAGCTTCCGGCCCAGAATCGGACGGGCAAAGGCGGTGCCCAAGAGATACGTCTCGTATTTGGCGTCCATTTTCAGGGCGGGGAGGATCACTTCCTCCACCATCTCGTCCACCAGATCCGCCACAATCAGCTTGGAGGCCCCGGTTTTCAGCGCCTTCTCCTCCAACCCTTCCAGCTCTCCCGCCTGACCTACGTCCCCGGATACCGCGATGATCTCCGGGTTGTTGTAATTTTCCTTCAGCCAGGGAATGATGACAGACGTGTCCAGCCCGCCGGAATAGGCCAGCACGATTTTCCGGATGTCCTTCTTGTCTTTCATAGCCAGCGCCTCCATAGCGTTTCATAATACGCATGATTATACGTCCAACATACGCCGCCACGCAAGGGCAATCCTGCACAAATCCCATAGATTCCCCTATGCTTTCTTTCCCAATTCCCACATAGAGCGCATAAATATACAGAATAAACTGTATTTTTATGCGTTTCTGGGTTCTCACGGTCTAAGGGGCTTCCCGCCGTCATAGGATCCTGTATCACAGACAAGAGGTGGACAACATGACAATTCGCAACCAGGCCATTTTAGAGGGGACCCCGGCGGGGACGCCGGTGTGGTCCCATGAGAACCACGGCGTGTCCTTTTACCGCCTGACGCTCCGGGTGCCCCGTCTCTCCGGACAGGAGGATCTGCTTCCGATCCTTCTTCCGGAGGCCTATCTTTCCCGGATCCCCGCCGCCGGACCCCTGCGCGTCCAGGGACAGTTCCGCTCGTTCAACAACCGGGGAGGAATCGGCAGCCGATTGGTGCTGACGGTCTACGCCCAGCAGGTCCAGGAGGGACTGGGGACCCCTCACAACGAGATTCTGCTGTCCGGAACTTTATGCAAGCCCCCTGTCCTGCGGCGGACGCCCCTGGGCCGCAGTATCTGCGATCTCATGCTGGCGGTGCCCCGGCTGTATGGCAGGTCAGATTACCTGCCAGTCATTGCCTGGGGCCAGCTTGCCATGGAAACCGGGGAGCTGAACGTGGGGGATACGCTGGATTTGGAGGGACGGATCCAGAGCCGGGTCTACCACAAGGCCACGGAATCCGGCGTGGAGGAACGCACCGCCTACGAAGTCTCTATGATGCACCGGATTTCGTAGACGGCGTGAGACATCATTCATTAACAGTTCATTTATTTATCGAGAAATTGCAAAAGAATGGCGGTTCCATTTCCAAAAAACGGGAGAAATTTACCAAAAAATTAGGAAATCCGTCAAGATTTGACATTTTATAAGAAAGAAGATTGTCAAAAATGATAATTTTTATACAGGTTTTTACTGGATTGTAATTGACAAGATCCCCCAAAATATGATAAATTAAGCGTGGCAGGAAATGAGTATCCGCGTCTGCCGGAAAGGGAGGGGACCACGGTTTGGCCCACTTTAAGTATACCGCCCTCTCCCAGGATGGGGAGCAGGTGACAGGCCTCATTGAGGCGTATAACGAGGTGGACGCCGCCCGCCGGGTGAAAGAACTCTACCCCATGGTGGTCAAACTCACCCAGTCCGGGACACAGGTGCAAAACCTGCTGGCCGTGGAAGTCGGCGGACCTCACCTGGATTCCAAGGCGTTTACCCTCATGTGCAGCCAGTTTGCCATTCTGCTGTCCTCCGGCGTGCCCCTGGCCCGGACCGTGGCCCTGATTGCGGACCGGACCACGGAGAAAACCCTGAAACGCCTGTTGACGGAAGTCGCCAAAGATGTGGAGGACGGGCGGTCCCTGTCCGCGTCCTTCGCGGAACACGGGGAGAAACTCCTGCCCCCCACCTTCGTGGAGACGCTGCGGGCCGGAGAGGAATCCGGCAACCTGGAACGGTCCTTCCAGAGTATGCACGAACACTTCGACAAACAGGCGAAAATGGGAGCCAAGGTCCGGGGGGCTTTGGCGTATCCTGTGTTCGTCATGGTGGTGGCCATCGGCGTGGTGATTGTGCTGATGGTGGCGGTGGTGCCTACCTTTATTGAGATGTTCGCGGAGTACGGCGCGGAACTGCCCCTGATTACCCGGATGCTCATTGCCATCAGCAACTTCTTCCGGGACTCCATTGTCTATATCGTGGCCGTAACCGCGGCGGTGCTTCTGGGACTGAAACTCTACGGCGGCAAGGCGGAGGGTAAGCGGAACCTTGCAAAACTCCAGCTGAAAATTCCCATTCTGGGGAACATCGGCGTGCTGAACGCCGCCAGCCAGTTCGCAAACTCCATGGCGATTCTCATTGACTCCGGCCTCACCATAAACAAGGCCGTGTCCATCGCCGGAAAGGTTATCGACAACTACTACATCAGCGAGGAAGTGGGGAAGCTCAGCGGCTCCCTGGAGGAGGGCCGGACCCTGGGGGCCTCCATGCGGGCGGCGGCAATTCTGCCGGATATCCTGGTGGATATGGTGGCCGTGGGGGAGGAATCCGGAGAGCTGGTGCATACGCTGAAAACCATCTCCCTCTTTTACGACGAGGAACTGGAACAGGCCGTCCAAAGCGCCTTGGCGAAAATGGAACCCATGCTCCTGGTGACGCTGGGCGGCGTGGCGGCGTTTATCGTTGCGGCGGTGTATCTCGCCATGTTCCAGCTGTACGGGAGTATGTGAAAATCCCCCTCCCCTTTGGGGTGGGTGCCCCCGAAGGGGGCGGGTGAGGTTGACAACTCATACCGCGGCGTGGTATTTTAGATATACGACACAGAAATCAGCATTGTGAAAAGACGAAACAAACGAATTCTAAAGAAACGGCG